>JADGHC010000557.1 GCA_019689655.1 Microbispora sp. | reverse complement strand
CGATCCCGCAGTCACTTCGGGATCGCGGGCCGGAGCCGGCGACCGGGCACAAGGAGATCACCGATGAGACGCCCCGACCGCCTCGACAGTGAACCGCCCGGGCCACGGGTGAGCACGAAGCTTTCCCCCGTGCTGCCGGATGCGGCACCCGCGAGGGCGGACGCCGATCCTCTGTGCGCGAACAACCCGTTTCCCGGGAATCCGGACGTGTCAGACTGCGAGGCATGGCAGCATCGGGCCGATCAGTGGTCATCGACATCCGGACGCGCCGCGCCCGCGAGGAGCGCCGGGTCCCCGGCGACCCGGACCGGTTGCCGCACAAGGAGCGCCGCCCTGATGTCCCCGGCGACCCCGACCCGTTGCTGCGCAGGGTGTACGGGGAGATCCTCCGCGACGAGCGGCTGGACCAAGACCGCACGCTCGACGACGTGGCGCGTGCGGTGGGCATGTCGAAGCAGTATCTGTCGGAGGTCGAGCGCGGCCTCAAGGAGCCGTCGTCGGAGATGCTCCGCGCGGTGTGCGACGCGCTCGGATTGCCGATCGAGCATCTGCTCACCCGTGCCGTCCGGCGGATCACGGCCTCACGCCGGATCGCGGCGCGCAGGCCCGGCGGCACGCCCCGGGTGGAGCTGCTGGCGGCGTGAGCGCTACACGGGTTCGCGGGTGCTGATCAGCTCGTCGGCCAGGCCATACTCGATGGCCTCGCGCGCGTTGAAGACCCGGTCCCGTTTGGTGTCCTCGCGCAGCCGGGCGACGTCCACACCGGTGTGGAAGCTGAGGATCTCCTCGGTCTGCGCGCGCACACGCATCACCTCGGCCGCCTGCAGGGTCAGGTCGGAGATGGTGCCCTGCCCCTGCGTGGACGGCTGGTGCAGCAGCACCCGGGAGTGGCCGAGCACGAACCGCCGGCCGGGGGCGCCGGCGGCCAGCAGCACCGCGGCGGCGGAGGCCGCCTGGCCCATGCAGTACGTCGCGACCTTCGCGCGGATGAACTGCATGGTGTCGTAGATCGCGAGCATCGCGGTCAACGAGCCGCCCGGGGAGTTGATGTACAGGCTGATCTCCTGGTCCGGGCTCGCCGCCTCCAGGTGGAGCAGCTGCGCCATCACGACGTTCGCGACACCGTCGTCGATCTCGGTGCCGAGGAAGATGATCCGATCGTTGAGCAGCCGGCTGAAGATGTCGAAGGACCGCTCCCCCACCGGGGTCCGTTCGATCACGTACGGAATCGTGTACTGCGTCATGACGAGAACCCCATCCGGTTGGGAGTGGCGTACGGCGCGAGGGTGTGGAAGGAGCCGACGATTTCGTCGATGATCCCGTAGTCGCGGGCCTGCTCGGGGGTGAACCAGCGGTCCCGGTCGCTGTCGGCGGCGATCTCCTCGACCGTGCGTCCCGTCTCCGCGGCGAGGATCTCCTCGGACTGCCGCTTCATGTACTTGAGGTTCTCGGCCTGGATCGAGATGTCGATCGCCGTGCCGCCGATGCCGGCCGACGGCTGGTGCATCATGATCCGGCTGTGCGCCAGGCTCATCCGCTTGCCGTGCGTCCCCGACGCCAGCAGCACCTGCCCCATGCTCGCCGCCAGGCCCAGTGCGACGGTGACCACGTCGTTCGGCACCAGCTTCATCGTGTCGTAGATCGCCAGCCCGGCCAGGACCGATCCTCCGGGGGAGTTGATGTACAAGACGATGTCCCGTTCGGGGTCCGCCGAGGCCAGCAGCACCATCTCGGCGCACACCCGCTCGGCCATCTCGTCGTCAACCTCACCGGTCAGCAGGAGGGTCCGCTGCTGGAACAGCCGCTCGCTCAGCTGGTCCCGGTAATTCATGCTTGGTGAAACACGCATGCCGCATTTGTAACCGCGGCACCCCCGCGACCTGGCGTCATGTCTGCCGAGGGCAGACCGGCCGGTCGCCGGGACGAGACCGCCTTCGAAGGCCGGCGACGGCGGGGTGGCATCGGCCGGTCCGCCCGCGCCGAGCCGGGCATCGCTTCGGACGTCCGGCCGGAGGCTCGGCGCACGCCCGGTACACGCCCGGGGGTCCGGGCCGCCCCGGCTGGACCCGGTGCCGCCACCCGGGGCCGGGTTCCGTTCCCCGTACGGTCGCCTGCACGGCATGGCGGCGGCGGAGCGCCGGGCCCCCTCACGATCACGAATCCCGCAGGTGAGGCGCCGGGCGGCGGGCCGTGATCCGGGCCGGTGCCCACGCCGGCCCGCCCGTCACGGCCCGGATCAGGCGGCCGCGCCCGGTCTCCTTCCGTACGGCGTCACTTGCCGGACGAGGTCGCCTGGGGGGACGCGCCGGAGGCCGGCGACTTCGACGGCGTGACGGATCGCGTGGCCGAGGCGGAGGGACCCGGCGAGGCGCTCGCCTGGATGCCTGAGGCGGAAGGTGACGCGTTCGCGACGGGAGTCGAGGTGTCCGGCGATCCGGAAGAGATGAAGATCAGCACCCCTGTCGCGACGGCCACCACCGCCACGACCCCGGCGGCCGCGAAGGTGATCTTCCGCCGCTTCCGCCTGCGCTCCTCACGCCGCCTGGCTTCCTCGCGCCGCATGGCGGCGCGCATTCGCTTCACCTTCCGCTGCGACATAGGCCACTCCCGAGATCGTTCCCCGAGACGTTGTCGGCCGTCACCATAGCGGCGAACGCATAACAGTGGTCTAAAACACACTCCCGGGCACGGCGCCGCCGCCCGGCGCCTCCCCGTTCGCCGCACCCGCCAGATGGCGGGTAGTGTCCGCCGGGTGGCGCTGGACCGGCGTTGCCGCGCTTTTTCACCATTGTGATCACAGGCCACAGGCACATTCGACGATTCGGGGAACCGTATGAGCACCACTGACCCTTCCTCCGCACCCCCGCCGCCCTTCGATCCCGAGCTGGCCGCCGCGCTCGCCGTACTGGGCGAGACCCTGCCCACGTCGCTCACCGCGGAGATGATCCCGCTGATGCGGACCGAAAGGGCCAAGATGCCCGGCGTGCCCGACGAGGCCATCACCCGCGGCGGCGCCTTCGAGATGGAGGAACGGGCGGTGCCGGGGCCGGCCGGCGCGCCGGACATCTCCCTGCTGATCTGCCGCCCCACGGGCGCCACCGGCCCGCTCCCGGCCGTCTACCACATCCACGGCGGCGGAATGATCGTCGGCGACAACCGACGGGGGATCGAGAACGCGCTCGACTGGGCGCAAGAGCTCCAGCTCGTCGTCGTGTCGGTGGAGTACCGGCTGGCGCCCGAGCACCCGCACCCCGCTCCCATCGAGGACTGCTACGCGGGTCTGGTGTGGACCGCCGCCCACGCCGCCGAGCTGGGCATCGACCCGGAGCGGATCATCGTCGCCGGGGCGAGCGCGGGCGGCGGACTGGCCGCGGCGCTGGCGCTCATGGCCCGCGACCGAGGCGGTCCCGCCCTGGCCGGGCAGATGCTGATGTGTCCCATGCTCGACGACCGCAACGACACCCCCTCGTCCCACCAGATGGCCGGGCTCGGCGTGTGGGACCGCACCGCGAACGAGACCGGGTGGACCGCCTTGCTCGGCGACGCCCGCGGTGGTCCCGACGTGTCCCCGTACGCGGCCCCGGCACGCGCCACCGACCTGTCCGGGCTGCCGCCCGCCTTCATCGACGTCGGCTCGGCCGAGACCTTCCGCGACGAGGACGTGGCGTACGCCGGCGCCATCTGGAGGGCGGGGGGCAGCGCCGAGCTGCACGTGTGGCCGGGCGGGTTCCACGGCTTCGACGGCCTGGTTCCGCAGGCCGCCGTCTCCCAGGACGCCCGCGCCGCCCGCCTGCGCTGGCTGCGCCGTCTCCTCGGCGGCTGACCCGGCCGGGAGCACGGATGAAGGACCTCGTGGGACGGTTGTCGGCGCTCGACCCGGACGCCGGCGCCGACGTACCCGGCGGCGCCGTACTGTGGCTGGAGCGCGAGCCGCCGCCGGGGCCGGTCGCGGCGATGGTGCTGGAGCGGGCCGCCGGCGCGGCGCAAGGCGTGCTGGACCGGACACGGGGCCGGGCCCCGGCACGCCCGCCGCGGGAAGACCCCGCACTGGTCGAGGTG
>JADGHC010000556.1 GCA_019689655.1 Microbispora sp. | reverse complement strand
CGGCCCCACGCGGGCCGTGCAAGGGGGCGCCTTCGCCGTTCACCGGGCACACGGCAGCCTCGCAAGCTACCGTGTGGCCGACGTCCACCGAAGGGGGGGAGCAATGGCCCGTCGCTTCTGGAAGGTCGGCACCAACTCGGGGAACAACGGCTGTCCGACCCTGTACACCGAGCCCGGCTCCGATACCTACGTCGTCCAGGGCGACCCGGTCACCGATCCCGCCGAGCTGGCCCAGCTGGACCTGGCCGACGGCGAGGCCGCGGTGGCCGTGCCCCGCGAGCTGCTCGCCAACTTCGGCCCTAAGGAGCGTATCCACGTGCCTCAGCACATCAGCTTCAACGAGTTCGACGGCATGTTCACCACACTCAAGTACAGCGCCTGGAGGCTGGAGACGCGCCGCCGCTACGCCTGGGACGAACAGCAGGACACGTACCGCGAGTTCCTCGAGCACGGCCGTGTCGACTGGGACCTGGACGACCCGTGGTGCCAGGAGCGCAGAGAGCAGGCCGCCCTCGGCAAGGCCTTCCAGCGGGTGCGGATCCTGGACGAGCCGCCCACCGAGGGCCAGCGTTACCTGCTCGACAACGCCCGCCGCAACTCCGCTGTCGGCGAGACGATCCGCGTCCTGGCCCGCAGCAAGGCCGACGAGCTGCATCTGCCGCGTAAGGACTTCTGGCTGTTCGACGCCCGCGTGGTCGCCCTGCTGCACTTCGACCAGGACGACGAGATGACCGGCGTCGAGCTGATCACCGACCCGGTCGAGGTCCTCCGCTACGCGCAGGCCCGTGAGGCAGCGTGGCATCACGCTGTGCCCTACGACCAGGCCCTGGGTAACTTGCCCATGTGAGCACCGACTTCCAGCATGGCCGTGAGGCGCTGGGCCGCCGGCTCCGGGAGCTGCGCGGCCAGCGCACTCAGCGCGGCCTGGCGGAACAGCTCGGCTGGCCGCAGGCCAAGGTGTCCAAGCTGGAGACAGGCAGGCAGACCGCCACCCCCGAGGACTTGAAGGCCTGGGCCATGGCGACCGGGCACGCCGCCGCCACCGAGGAGCTGGTCGCCCGACTGCAGGGCCTGGAGACCCACATCCGTTCCTGGCGCCGCCACCTGCGCGCCGGGCACCGGCCCGTGCAGGACGTCCTCACCATCGAGTACGAGCGCTCCACCGTGCTGCGCGCCTGGGAGAGCGCCATGGTCGTCGGCATGCTGCAGACCCCGGACTACGCCCGCGCCGTCTTCACCCGGTACGCCGACCTCCACAAGTCACCCCGCGATATCGAGGACGCCGTGCGCGCCCGCGTCCGCCGCCAGGAGCTGCTGTACCGGCCCGGCCGTAGCTTCCACATCGTCATGTGGGAGGCCGCCCTGCACGCCGCGGTGGCGCCGCGCGAGGTCCTCGCCGCCCAACTAGACCGCCTGGCCAGCGTCATCGGCCTGGACACCGTGCGGCTTGGGATCGTGCCGCTCGGTGCCTCGGTCGCCATCCCTCCAGGCCCTGGCTTCTGGCTGTACGACGACCGCCTCGCGATCGTCGAGGACTGGCACGCCGAGCTGTGGCTGGACGACGCCGACAGCGTCACCCTGTACCGCCGCGTCTGGGACGCGCTGGAGAAGTCCGCGCTGTACGGCACGCCAGCCCGGCGCCTGCTCGCCCGCGTGCGTGCACACGTCGCTGACCTCGCGTAAGCATCACCGCGAATCACCCCGGCCAGCAGTCGAATATTCGCGAATCAGGCAGGACCTCGATTCGCGTTTCTCCCTACCGTGCTGGTCATGGCCACCACGTCCGAGCGAGCCCGCGCTGGCGAGGCATGGCTCCTGTCGTGTGCCGCGCACCCCGCCGGCGTGCAGCGCGCATGGGAAGTCGAGGAGCTTGCCCCGCTGCGCAGCGGCGCTCACTGGCGCGTCGCCGAGGCGCGGCTGCTGCCCTCGGTGCAGGCGATGAAGCGTCTGCGCGCACGGGGGCTGGGCCCGGTCCTGGCCGACGTGGAGATCGACCGGGCGTGGTGGCTGCTGCCGCCCGACCTCGGGGACGAGCTGGACGACATCCGGCAGCTCACTGTGCACCCCGCGGGCTGGATCCTGCGCTGCCCGCCGCTGCACTACTCCCTCGACGGCCGGATCTGGCTGGAGCGGCCGGACGGCTCCGGGCGGCTCACCGACCCTGTACTGCTCGGTGCCGCGTTCAGCCCGGGCGGCTACCACCCTGCGGAGGTACGAGCATGACCACGACCACGCCGCCCTCGTCCGCGGACGCCGAGCCCGAGGAAGAGCTGTCGCTCGGGGCCGTGCTCCTGCGCTCGGCGCGCACCCGTCGCGAGCGCGTCGCCGTCCAGGCCCTTGTCGAGGAGGAGACGCTTCTCGCCCGGGACAACGTGCGCACCGCCTTGGTCGCGCGGCAGGACGGCCGCATGCGGTGCCAGTGGCACGGCGTAGCCGGCCGCGTCTTCACACTCGGCCTGCCGCCCGCCGACCTGGCCTTCCTGCGGCTGGTGCTGTCCCTCCTCGGTATCGGCCACGCCCCGCTCAGCGCCGCGATCGACCTGGATGAGCGCCGTCTGCTGATCCTGCTGCGCGCGCTGATCCGCATCGCGGGCAACGACCGCGTCGCCGTCGGCACCCGCATGTGACGAGAGGAGATACGGTGGTCCTGTTCATGTCCCCGGCGCCGCATCTGGGGCTGCCGCTCGATCCGCCGCAGCCCGTACCCGGCTGCCGGGAGTGCGCGGACCTGGCCCGGCAGCGGGCCGAGGCCCAGGCCGCAAAGGACTACTCAAGGGCGACGGACTGCAATGTGCGGCTGCGTCGCCACGCCTGGCACGGGTGCACCTGACCCGGTGATCTCCCGCCGCGGCCCAGACGGCGATTCGGGCCGCGGCGGGCAGCGCGGCCGCTTCCGCCCCCCGTCGGAGGCGGCCGCTCCATGCCGCCCCGCCGTCTGCGCTCCCATGCAGGCGGCGGGGCTTCGCCGTATGTGGGGGGTTGTGGGTGGATGTTCCACGAGGTCGCAGGGCGTTCAGCGTTCCGGAATCCTTCCGGTGGGCGGTCGGATTCCGGGTTCCTTCCGTACGATCACGCGCCCTCACAAGACGTCATGAAATACGTTGTGACGCTTGTTTATGCAGGTCAGACCTCGTACAGGGCTCTGACCTGGTCATGCCTGCTCCTCGGCAACCATCCGCCGTTGTTGTCCCAGATCAGCGCCTAACCTGCATCACACGCATGTCGGCGGCCCGAGGTTCCGGAATCCTTCCGCTCGCCTCCGGGAATTCCGACCACGCCGCATCCAGCACCGACCGCGTCCGCTCCTCCGCCTCCGCGAACAGATGCGCATACGTCCGCATTGTCGTCATCACGTCCTTGTGGCCGAGCCGCTTCTGCACAACCTTCGGGTTCTCGCCGCCGGCGATGAGCACCGACGCGTAGTGGTGCCGCAGCTCGTGCAGATGCCGCGGACGCAAGCCAGCCTTCCGGGCCGATTCCCTGCGGAGCCACACGCAGCAGGTACATGACGTGCAGCCGCTCCCGCTGCTCCTTGTCCGCACTGGCCGGATACCGCAGCAGATCACGGCCCTGAGCCCACTTCCACGCCTGCCGGCCGTCCACCGTGCCACCGCCGGTGATCTCCACGGAACCCTTCGCACTCCTCGGCAGGAGCAGCGAAATTGGGGTGACCTGGAGCGCTACGGCCAGTGCCATCAGGTCGCCGACGTCGACCCGGCGCTCTGCCCGTTCGATCTTCGCGATGGCCGACGGAGAGATCGTGCGGCCGGCGTCGGCGAGCAGCTTGGACAGTTGGTAGGTGGAGAGGGCGAGCCCCTCGCGGTATCGCCGCACGTTGTCGGCCACGGCACGGCCGGTTGGGTCTGTGATCTGGGTGGGGTTTCGCTTCGGCTCAGTCATGAGGCCGAGCCTACGGTTCGAACGAATCCCCAAACCACTCACTCGGTCTGGTATCTTCCCTCTCATGGGGCGAATGTAGCTCCATTTGAGTCGATTTACAACCAAGGGCGACGGACTGCAATGTGCGGCTGCGTCGCCACGCCTGGCACGGGTGCACCTGACC
>JADGHC010000555.1 GCA_019689655.1 Microbispora sp. | reverse complement strand
ACGGCCCGCCGGGCAGGGGGCGGGCCGCGTTGGCCGCCGCCGACGGCACCGGGTACGCCGCCGGCTTCCACGGAGATGCCCGCGGAGATGTCCGCGGAGGAGCCGACCCGGCGCATCGCGGCAGGCCGGGCATGCGGGTGCCGCCCGATCGTGCTTGCCGAGACCCGACCGGGCGTGCCGGCGCGGCCGAGCCGCGCGAGCTCGGCGGCCCCCGGCTCGCGGCGAGGTGCGGCCGCCCGATCCGTGTTCTGTGGGAGCCGTTGAAAGGCGACGGCACTAGGCTCGAAGACGTGGGAAGCGAAACCGAACCGCCACGCCGTCAGGTGCCGGCTCATCCTCTGGCGAGGAAGCCCCCCGCCCGGGGGAACTCGGCGTCCCCGCGCATGCGGCGGCCGCTGCCGCAGGGCGAGCAGTTCTTCACGCCCGGCGCGACCGGGGTCCGGGCGGCGGTCGAGCGCAAGAGCGCCGCGCCGCTGGTGTTCCTGTTCCAACAGCCCCGCTGGCTGGTCCCGCTGGTCATGGTGGCGCTGCTGATCACGGGACTGGTGCTGCCGGACTGGCGCGGCGGCGTGGCCGTGCTGCCGGTGCTCGCGTTCGTCGTCTGGCTGGCGTACCTGTCATGGCCGTCGCTGCGTCCGGTGGGCCGGGTGCTGCGGGTGGCGGTCGCGACGTTCCTGATCCTCCTCGCCGCCACCCGTTTCGGAGTGATCTGACGCGAATCGGCCTAACCTGGTAGGTCGTAGGGCGAAGCCGTACACAGGAGTCCTGATGACGAAGAGTCGTGAGGCCGTTCACGAGGTCCTCCGCCAGAGCCGGGGGTTCCGCAGCGCGCAGGATGTGTTCGCCGAGATGCGCGCGGTCGGCTCGAAGATCGGCTTGACGACCGTCTATCGGGCGCTCCAGTCGCTCTCCGACGCCGGCCGGGTCGACGTGCTGCGCACCGACGACGGCGAGTCGGTCTACCGGGCCTGCCAGACCGACACGCACCACCACCACCTGGTGTGCCGGGCGTGCGGGCGTACGGTCGAGGTCGCCGGGCCGGACGTGGAGCGCTGGGCGGAGCTCGTCGGGGCCGAGCACGGCTTCATCGACGTCACCCACACCGTCGAGGTCTTCGGCACCTGCTCCTCATGCGCGCAGTCGCGCGAGGAGGCGGCCGGAAAAGACTGACCCCGCCCCGCGCGGGCCCGCCGAGAGGTACGCTGCGTGCGCGCGACACGACCCCAGCCCGCCGCGACGAGAGGGAGATGGCGTGCCGTTCAGCCATGACATCGTGTACTCACTGGCGACGGTGGTGGACCTTATCAACACCGGTGCCGACGAGCACGACGGGCTGTCCGAGATCAGCGATCTTGAGGAGTTCGTCCGCAGGCGGCAGGTCAGCGGGGTCGGCACGCTGACCGGGCGGGACCTCGCCGAGGTCCGGGCCCTGCGCGAGGAGTTCCACGCCGTGTTCACCGCGCCCGACCAGGCCACGGCGGTCGGCCTGCTCAACACGCTGCTTCGGCGCACCCGCATCACGCCGAGCCTCACCGAGCACGACGGCCATCCCCTGCACGTCCACTACTTCGCGCCGGACGCGTCGTTGGCCGAGCACCTGGCCGCCGACTGCGGGGTCGCGCTCGCGCACGTGCTCGTGGAGAACGAGCGGGATCGGCTGCGCACGTGCGCCGCGCCCGACTGCTCGAACGTCTTCGTCGACGAGTCGAGGAACCGGTCCCGGGTCTACTGCGACAGCCGTACGTGCGGCAACCGCATGCACGTCGCCGCCTACCGGGCCCGCCGCCGCGACGCCTCCTGACGGAACGCCCGGCGGGGACGGCGGCCGCCCGGGGCGGGCGGCCGCCGTCTACCGCGCCGTGCCCGCGCCGGACGCCACCTCGTTCGGCACGGCCCCGCCGTACCTGCGGTCGCGCTTGGCGTAGATCTCGCACGCCTGCCACAGGTCCCGGCGGTCGAAGTCGGGCCACAGCTGGTTGAGGAAGACCATCTCGGCGTACGCGGACTGCCAGAGCAGGAAGTTGGAGGTGCGCTGCTCGCCGGACGAGCGCAGGAACAGGTCGACGTCGGGGATCTCCGGCTCGTCCAGGTAGCGGGCGAAGGTCTTCTCCGAGACCTTGTCGGCCTTGACCCGGCCTTCGGCGATGTCACGGGCAAGCCGTACGGCGGCGTCCACGATCTCGGCGCGACCGCCGTAGTTCACGCAGAACTGGAGGGTGAGCGTGCTGTTGCCCGCGGTCATCCGCTCGGCGTCCTCGAGCTCCTTGATCACGCTTTTCCACAGCCGCCCGCGACGCCCGGCCCAGCGGACCCGTACGCCCATCGCGTGGAGCTCGTCGCGCCGGCGCCGGATGACGTCGCGGTTGAACCCCATGAGGAAGCGCACCTCCTCGGGCGAGCGCTTCCAGTTCTCGGTGGAGAAGGCGTACGCCGACAGGTAGGGGATGCCGAGCTCGATGGCGCCCTCGATGACGTCGAACAGCGACGCCTCGCCCATCTTGTGCCCCTCGGTCCTGGGCAGCCCGCGTGCCTTGGCCCAGCGGCCGTTGCCGTCCATGACGATCGCCACATGTCGCGGCAGCAGGTCGCGTGGGATGGCGGGCGGGGTGGCCCCGGACGGGTGCGGAGAGGGAGGACGGACCATGTTCCGAGGGTATTGCGTCCGGACCGGTCCTCAGGCGCGCGGGACGTGCGGATCCGGTGGAAATCCCGTGCAGATCGCACGCCGTGCGGCTCGGGGACCGACGCCTCGCCGCCGATCATCTGACCGGGCCGCTCCCGCTCCCGGATCGCGCGGCTTCAGGTGACCCGCGCCTCGCCGCCGATCATCTGACCGGGCCATTCGCGTTCCACGTGACGCAGCGAGCGGATGCCGTGCTCCAGGTGCCACTGCAGGTAGGCCGCGACCAGGCCGCTGCACTCGGCGCGGTGGCGGGGCTCGGAGGCGTCGGCGGCCGCCCAGTCGCCGCGCAGCAGGGCGATCATCAGCGCGATCGTCTCCGCGGCGGGCACCGCGGCGCCGGCCGGGCGGCAGGAGCCGCACACCACACCGCCGGCGGCGATCGCGAAGGCGCGCGTGGCCTCCGCGCCGCACCGCGCGCATTCCGACAGCGCGGGGGCGTAGCCCGCCACGGCCAGCGAGCGCAGGAAGAACGCGTCGAGCACCAGCCGGGCCTCGTGGCTGCCCTCGGCGAGCGTGCGCAGCCCGCCGACCAGCAGCAGGAACTGGCGCAGCGCCGGCTCCTTCTCCCCCGCCGTCAGCCGGTCGGCCGTCTCCAGCATCGCGGTGCCCGCGGTGTATCGGGCGTAGTCGGCGACGATCGCCTCGCCGTACGGGTGCAGGGTCTCGACCTGGGTGATCACGTCGAGCGACCTGCCGCTGTGGAGCTGCAGATCGACGTGGGAGAACGGCTCCAGCCGCGCGCCGAAGCGCGACATGGTCCTGCGCACGCCCTTGGCCACGCCGCGGACCTTGCCGGTGCGCCGGGTGAGGATGGTGATGATGCGGTCGGCCTCGCCCAGTTTCTGGGTGCGCAGCACGACGCCCTCGTCCCGGTAGAGACTCACCCCGCCATCGTATGGGCGCGCGCGGCCGCCCGCCGCAGGGAGCCCGCCCGGGCACCCGCCGCGGAAGCCCGCGCGGATGCCCATCGCGGAAGCCACGCCGCACAAGCCCACCCGGGCACCGGCCCAACAAGCTCGCGCGGGCGCCCGCCGCGGAAGCCACACGGCAGGAGAGCGCGCGGCCGCCCGCCGCCGGGAGCCCTCGGGTGTCCGCCACGGCAAGCCCGCCCGGGCATGATCGGGCATTCGGCCCCTCAAGGCTCCACGAATGGTGAAAATTCGGTAATGATCCGGCGACGATGCCGGGTGACGAACTGCCCCCAAGCTGTACATCCAGGGGCCGTACGGTAAACCTGGGGTGCATCGGGTCAACCGAAAGCTCACTAAGCTTTGGCTTCCGGCGGACTTCCCGCGCCGGTCAAGCCTGCGGGCCTGATCTCCCCCCGTTGCGTGAAAGGTTGCCATGACCCGCGTGGTCCTGCTGGGCGCCCCGCCCGGCCCGATC
>JADGHC010000554.1 GCA_019689655.1 Microbispora sp. | reverse complement strand
GACCAGCCAAGACGCCGATCCGCCTGGCGGATCGGCTTTCCCTGCCCCGCTACGCGGGAGGGTCCGCTTCACCCCCGGCCTGAAGGCCGGAGCACTGCGCCGCCGCGCGGGTCGTCTCCCGTCGCCCTACGGCGTCCCGCGAGAACCGGGCCACCCGGCTCGGTAGAGGTCGCGGAGCAGCGCGACCTCGGCCCCGTGGTGGATGACCTCCCGGTTCACATGCAAGATCACATCGGCGAAGGGGAAACGGCCGTCGAGCGTCCCCGGCGGGCCGTCGCTGCGCCGCGCGAGCATGCTGTCGTCCGCCGCGGCGAGGCCGGCGGTCCAGGCGGCGTACGCGCCGTCCACCCAGGCCAGCCCCTCGGCCGCGGCCGGCCCCGGCCACGGGATCCGGTCGTCGGTCAGCGTGCCGTCGCCGAAGTGGAAGTCGGCGCGCTGGGCGAGCGTCTGGCCGATGTGCGCCAGCCGCCAGGCGATGGTGGTCAGCGGCGGAGGCTCGGGCGCCGGGAACGCCCAGTCCGGTGCGTAGGTGCCGTCGGGGCGGGCGCGGATCGACCAGCATCCCTCCACCGGCTCCCACAGGTACTCGGCGTCGGTGAGGCCGGACAGGCGCGGCCGGAGCTGGTGTTCCCAGTGCCAGGTGAGCTGGGCGGCGAGCCGCCGCAGACGATTGGCCGGCATGGGCGTGCTGTCCTCCTCACGGGTGGGATCACGATCCGAAGGACAGCTCCGCGGGAGTGTCGCCGTCGAACGGCAGCACGAATCGGCGCGGCCACGACAGCACGGTCTCCAGCCAGCCCGCGTTCATCGTCTGGGCCACGTACTTGATCCGCTCGCGCGGCTCGACGCCGATGGCGACCGTCGTCACGTCCCGCTGGATGCCCTCGTGTTCGTCGTCGCCCAGTATGACCCGCCAGGCCAGCGCCCGGTTGCGGTCCACCTCCATCGACAGCGGGTGGTGGCGCAGCGCCTTGGCCCGGTGGCCGAGCAGCTCGGTGCGCACGCCGACCGCGACCCCGCCCTCGGCCGGCTCGGCGCCGTTGACCCCCTGATGCGGGTACGGCCGGCCCGCCGGGTCGGTGCCGAACAGCGGATACTCCATCGCCGGGGCCGGGCTGCGCAGGTTGGGCGCGGGATGCCCGTACGGGAACAGCCTGTCCACCTCGTGCAGCCAGCGGACCTGCGGGATCACCCAGGCCGCCCCCGGCCGTTCGCCCGCGCGCATCGGCGGCTCGATCTCCGCGCCGTCCGGCTGGCTGGCCGCGAGCAGCCCGGCGGCGACCTCGGCGGCCTTCTCGGTGAGCAGCGTGGGGTCGAACCACGTGCGCAGCGACCAGGCGCGGCGCGAGACCGACCGCTCGACCAGCGTGGCCAGCAGGCACTCGCCCCGCTTGGGCGGCAGCTCCGCCCAGATGTCGGCGAGCACGCGCGGCACGCCGGGCAGCGACCGGTTCGTCACGAACGCCAGGACGACCGTGTCGGTCCAGATCCGCAGCCAGGCCCACTCCGGGGCCACCGCGAGCAGGTCGGCCTCGCGCAGCTCGACCAGCGTGCACGCCTTCCCCGTACGGCACTCGCGCCCGCAGGCGGCCGAGCGGCGCCCGCAGATGGGCGGCACCGGGCCGAGCGACTCCCGCTCGCGGTCCTCGCCCAGCGGCACCTGGATGCGCAGCGGCCGGTCCATGCCGTCGGCGAACACCGCGGCGAAGCCCGGCTGGAGGGACACCACCTGGCGCGACTGGTCCTCGCTCAGGTTCATCGCGGCGCCGACGAGCGCCCGGTCGTCCTCGGCCGGAAGCCGGTGCACGACCTTGAGCGCGGTGTTCTTCACCACGTCGGAGACGAGCTTGGTCGGGATCTGCTCGGCCACGATGATGCCCTCGCCGTACGCCCGGATCTCGGCGAGCATCCCGGCCAGCAACTCGACCGCGTGCGTGGAGGCCCGCTGGGAGCCACGGTCGCGCAGCAGCCGGTGGGCCTCCTCGATGACGATGACGTGCCGCAGCCCGCCCACGCCGTCCTCGGCCCTGGGCTCCTGGCGGGCGCGCATCCGCAGGTGCTCGACGATGCGGATGATCAGCGTGCCCATGAGGAACGCCTTGTCCTCATCGTTGGCCACGTCCTCGATCGCGAGCACGACGTTGCGCTGCAGCAGCCCGCCGATGTCGGCCGGGTGGCCGCCCTCGAAGAACCGGCCCGCGCTGCCGACACGCAGGCTGCGCAGCCGCAGGCTGATGAATCCCTCGACGTCGGCCTGCACCTCGTTGCCGTAGCCGATCTCCTGGATGACCTCCAGCGCATGCTGCTGGAGCTGCTCCAGGGTCGGCACGGCCGGCTGCACGGCGGCCCCCGGGATGCCGCCGCCGGTGACGACGTCCCAGCCGTTGGCCTCGTAGACGCGCTGCAGCGCCAGCGACATGATCTGCGGGAACGGCTCCTCGGCGTCGAAGGCCGCCATGAACAGCGCCCTGACCATGTCGATGTGGGCCTGCACGGGGTAGCCGGGCTCGGGCGCGAGCGGGTTCACGCTGATCGGCACGTTGTCGGGCGCCGAGGGGTTGATGACGGTCAGCGGGGCGAGGTGCTCGACCCGGCCGGCCATCGCGGCGTACTCCGACTTGGCCGGCTCGATGGCCAGCCAGGGGATGCCCGCCTTGGTGAGCTGCTCCAGCAGGTGACGTACGGTCTGCGACTTGCCCGAGCCGGTGGCGCCGGTGATGAAGGCGTGGCGGTTCAGCGTGGCGAGCGGCACCCGGAACGTTCCCACGGGCCGGTCCTGGGCGTCGACGATCGCGCCGAGGTCCACGGTCTCCGCCGAGCCCTCGATCTCGGCCTCGCTGGTCACGTCGAAGAAGCCGGCGTCGAGCACCCGGACGCCCGGCACCTCCCGGCGCGGCAGCCCGGCGAGCGCGGCGAGCGCCCCGGCCGTCGCCGCG
Source organism: Microbispora sp. (assembly GCA_019689655.1). Lineage (GTDB taxonomy): Bacteria > Actinomycetota > Actinomycetes > Streptosporangiales > Streptosporangiaceae > Microbispora. The sequence goes on along the minus strand of JADGHC010000554.1, from coordinate 1,134 downwards.
AACGGCGCCGCCGCGCCGTCGGCCGAGTCCTGCAGGTTGACGGTCAGCGCCTCGTTGAGGCTGTAGATCGACTCGCAGGTGCCGTCGCCGGTCAGCGCGGGCAGCGACATGGCGCTGCGCAGCCGGTAGGGGTGGTGGCTCATCTCGACGGAGCCGACCAGCACCGGCGCGATCTGCCGCAGCTCGTCGGGGCCGGCCGCACCCGCGAGCACCCGGACGTTCCACAGCCCGGCCTCGCGGAAGGCGTCCAGCTCCTGCATCCTGCGCTCGGCCCGCTCGGCGTCGAACCGCGACCGCTCCGAGGCGTCGCCGTACTGGCGCAGCACGTTGAGCTGGGTGCGCAGATGGGCCACCTCGGCGTCGAGCAGGTCGGTCGGCTCGGCCACCACCACCCACGCGAACGGCCGCGACATGAGCGTGACCAGCGTCGACTCGAACAGCGTGGGCCGCTTGGTCTCGTCGGGTTCCGGCTCGCGCCTGCCGTACAGCGGTGGGGCCTGACGGCCGGGGCACGGCGTCCAGACGAGGTCGGCGAGGTCGGCCAGCCACTCGTCGCCGATCTCCACGCCGCGCGCGCCGCCGGGGAACAGCAGCGGCTGCGGGCCGGTGACCGGCGGCTCCGGGGCCGCCGCCGCCCGCTTCGGCGGCTTCGGCGGCGTGAGCGGTCCCGCGTTGGTGATGAGTTCCAGCGGCGCACCGGACCCCCGCGACAGCCAGCCGATGACGAACGGCCGGTTGCGCTGCGCGGCGGACAGGACCGCGGGGAGCACCGTGACGAAGTCCCACTCCGCGGACGAGCTACGCGATGGGGCCGTGATCGCCTGGATCCTGTACCACGGCCCGCTCAGGGGGAACGCCTGCATGAGACCCCTCAGTCGACGACGAACAGGGAAGAGACTCCTTCAACGATCACGCCCGCACAGCCGTGTTGACGATGCCCTTACCCGCAACGGACGGTGTCATGGCCGCCCGCGCCGGCGAAGGCGGGGCGGCGCGGGGACCGGCCGGCGGGACAGGCCGGGACACGCCGGGCGGCGCGCCGGCCACGCTCACGGAGCCGGCCACGCTCGTGGGGCCTGCCACGCCCGTGGAGCCGGGCGCACTCATGGCCTCTTGCGCCAGTCGAGGCGGGGC
>JADGHC010000553.1 GCA_019689655.1 Microbispora sp. | reverse complement strand
GTCATGCTGGTCGACGACCAGGAGCTGGTGCGGACCGGGTTCCGGATGGTCCTCGGGGCGCAGCCGGACATCGAGGTCGTGGGCGAGGCGGCGGACGGGCAGGCGGCCGTCGAGGCGTTGCGTACGGTCGAGACCGACGTGGTTCTCATGGACGTCCGCATGCCGCGGATGGACGGCGTGGAGGCGACCCGCGTCATCTGCGCCGCGCCGGACGGCCCCAAAGTGCTGATCTTGACGACCTTCGACCTCGACGAGTACGCGTTCGCCGCGATCAAGGCGGGCGCCTCGGGGTTCCTGCTGAAGGACGTGCCGCCGGCCGACCTGATCAGCGCGATCCGGTCGGTGCACTCGGGCGACGCGGTGGTCGCGCCGAGCACGACCCGCCGCCTGCTCGACCGTTTCGCCGTGCTCCTGCCGGACGGGGACGCAAAGCGGCAGGACGCGGACGTGCTCACCGCGCGGGAGCGCGAGGTGATGGTCCACGTGGCCCGCGGCCTGTCGAACGCCGAGATCGCGGCACGGCTGCACCTCGCGGAGGCGACCGTGAAGACCCACCTCGGCCGCATCCTGGCCAAGCTGGGGCTGCGCGACCGCGCCCAGGTGGTCGTCTACGCGTACGAGACCGGCGTGGTCTCCCCCGATCATCCGCGAGGCTGATCGCGGATACCTCACCAGTCGCACATGCCCCGGCGGACCCATCCCGGGGCCGCACCCGCGGAACGTCCGCGAGGCCGAGGAAACGCCCTGATCACGGCCATAGCGTGGCGCCATGACCACGACAACAGAGGTTCGCACCGCGGTCGTCGCGCGGGGCTTGACGAAGGTATACGGGGAGGGCGACGCGGCGGTGCACGCGCTGCGCGGCATCGACGTCGACTTCGCCGCGGAGGCGTTCACCGCGATCATGGGGCCATCCGGCTCCGGCAAGTCCACCCTGATGCACTGCCTGGCCGGATTGGACACCGTGACGGACGGGCGGGTGAGCATCGGCGACGTCGAGATCACCGGTTTGAACGACAAGCAGCTCACGCTCCTGCGGCGCGAGCGCGTCGGCTTCATCTTCCAGGCGTTCAACCTGCTGCCGACGCTGACGGCGGAGCAGAACATCCGGCTCCCCCTGGACATCGCGGGCCGCCAGGCCGACCAGACGCTGTTCGACCGGGTGATCGACACGGTCGGCCTGCGGGACCGGCTCGGGCACAAGCCGAGCGAGCTGTCGGGCGGCCAGCAGCAGCGCGTCGCGGTGGCGCGGGCGCTCATCAGCAAGCCTCAGGTGATCTTCGCCGACGAACCGACCGGCAACCTCGACTCGCGCAGCGGCGCCGAGGTGCTGTCGTTCCTGCGCAGGTCCGTACGGGAGCTCGGGCAGACGATCGTGATGGTGACCCACGACCCCGTGGCGGCGTCGTACGCCGACCGGGTGGTCTTCCTCAGGGACGGGCTGCTGGTGAGCGAGGTCGAACGGCCGACGCCGCAGACCGTGCTCGACACGCTGATGGCGCTGGAGGCCTGAGCCGTGTTCCGGACCACCCTCGCCCGGCTCCTGGCGCACCGCCTGCGCCTGGTGCTCACCTCCCTGGCGATCGTGCTCGGCGTCGGCTTCATCGCGGGCACGTTCGTGCTCACCGACACCATCGACGCCGGGTTCTCCCGGGAGTTCGCCGCGGACGCCGACAAGGTGGACGTGGTGGTGACGCCCGGCAAGGCCGCCGACGACGACGGAAACCTGCCGGAGAGCGCCCTCGCCGCGATCAAGGCGGTGCCCGGCGTCAAGGACGCCCAGCCGGTGGTGAACGGGGACGCGCCGCTGATCGGCAAGGACGGCAAGGTCGTGGGGGACGTCCCCACCGCCGGGGTGTCCATCCCGCCGAGCCGCATCAAGATCGTTTCCGGGCGGGCGCCCTCCACGGCCGGCGAGGCCGTGCTCGACAAGGACACGGCCAAGGCCCAGAAGTTCGCGCCCGGCGCCACCATCGCGGTGCTCGACCACGCGGGCAAGCGCCGTGAGTTCCGCCTCGTCGGGATCTTCGACGTGGGGATCGACCAGGGCCTCGCCGCCCGGGGAGCGGTCGCCTTCACCCCCGGCTCGGCGCTGCGTGTCACCGGCGCCACGGGCTTCACCGAGATCGACGTGATCTCCTCCGGCCCGTCGCCGGAGAGCCTGCGTACGGCCGTCGCGGCGGCGGCCGGCGGCGCGAAGGTCGTGACCGGGCGGGAACGCGCCGACGAGGTGGCCCGGAGCAATCACGCCGACACCGGCTACCTCCGGCTGGGCCTGCTGCTGTTCGGCGCGGTGGCGCTGCTCGTCGCCGGTCTGGTCATCTACAACACCTTCACCATCCTGGTCGCGCAGCGGATGCGTGAGATGGCGCTGCTGCGCTGCATCGGCGCGACCAAGCGGCAGGTCTTCGGCTCGATCGTGCTGGAGTCCGCCGTGGTCGGCCTGCTGTCGTCGGCGCTCGGCCTGCTGACCGGTCTGGGCCTCGGGGCCGCCGCGGTCGCGGTGATGCGGGCCATCGGGACGGACGTGCCCACGGGCGCCGTGCGCCTTTCCCCGCAGACGATCGCCGTCGGCCTGTGCACCGGCGTCGTCGTGACGATGGCCGCCGCCCTGCTCCCGGCACGCCAGGCCACCCGTGTGCCGCCCGTCGCGGCACTGCGTACGCAGGTCGAGGAGCACACGTTCCGCGCGGGGGTCGTCCGGGTGGTCGCCGCCGCCCTCTTCGTGCTGGCGGGGGCGGCTCTCACGGCGGCGGGCGTGCTGCAGAAGCCGGGTCAGGCGGCGCTGCTGACGGTCATGGCCGGTGGCGTGCTCGTGTTCTTCGCGGTGCTCATCCTCGGCCCGGTGATCGTACGGCCGCTGAGCGGGCTGGCCGGCTGGGTGCCGGCGCGGCTGTTCGGCGTGCCGGGACGGCTCGCGGTGGATAACTCGCGGCGCAACCCCAAGCGGGCGGCGACCACGACGGTGGCCCTGACCATCGGCGTGACGCTGATGACGTTCATGTCGGTGCTGACCGCCACGGTGCGGGCGACCACGGCCGAACAGCTCGACCAGCAGTTCCCCGCCGACTACTTCCTGCAGGCGCAGACCGGCGAGATTCCCCGCTCGGTCGCCGACACGCTGCGGGCGAGCCGCGACCTGTCCGCGGTGACCGAGTTCCGCGCTGCGGAGGCCAAGGTGAACGGCCGCGACTACCGGGTGGGCACGGTCACCCAGACCACCATCGCCACCGCCATCAGGCCGGAGACGTCGTCCGGCACGCTGGACGGCTTCGGCGGGAACGAGGTCGCGGTGGCCGACGACGCGGCCCGGGACCTCGGCGTCACGGTGGGCGACACCGTGACGGTGACCGGAAGGCCGGGCGGCCGGAGCACCACGCTGAAGGTCGTGGCGGTGCTGAAGGCCGACGGGTCCCTGCTGCCGCCGTTCACCATGGCCGAGCAGGCGTTCGAGCGGCAGTTCGGCCGGGTGGACGACGCGCGGATCCTGGTGAACGCGGCCGACGGCGTGGCACCTGCGAAGGCCCGCAAGGTGGTGGACGAGGCCACGGCGGCCTACCCGGCGGTCAAGGTCGGCAGCACCACCGAGCTCCGCGGCCAGTTCGACGAGGCGATCGACTCGATCCTCATGGTCGTCACCGGGCTTCTGGCCCTCGCGATCGTGATCTCACTGCTCGGCATCGCGAACACGCTGTCGTTGTCGGTTCACGAACGCACCCGGGAGTCCGCGCTACTGCGCGCCCTCGGCCTGACCCGGCCGCAACTGCGCGGCATGCTTTCGATCGAGGCGCTGATCCTCGGCCTGGTGGGTGCGATCGTCGGCGTCGTGCTCGGGATCGTGTACGGCTGGGCGGCGACCGCGACCTTCGCCGCACACGTCGCCTTCCGGCTTCCCGCCGGGCAGATCCTGCTCTTCATCGCCGCCTCGGGCCTGGCCGGGGTGCTCGCCGCGGTGCTGCCCTCCCGCCGTGCCGCCCGGGCCTCGGTCGTCGGGGCGCTGGCCGCCTCCTGACGGTCTCGGGGCCGGTACGGCGGCCGCCCCGGCCCCCCCCCGGGGCCGGGGACCCCCGCCC
>JADGHC010000552.1 GCA_019689655.1 Microbispora sp. | reverse complement strand
TTGCTGGGGCCCAACGGGGCCGGCAAGTCCACCTCGATCAACATGCTGCTCGGCCTGCTGCGGCCCACGTCCGGCGAGATCAGGGTCTTCGGCGAGTCGCCGGACCGGGCGGTCGCCGCCGGGGACGTCGGCGCGATGCTCCAGGAGGGCGAGCTGATCCCCGAGCTGACCGTGGCCGAGACCGTGGACTTCGTCCGGCGGCTCTACCCCCGCCCGCTGCCGATGGAGGAGATCCTGCGGGTCGCCGACCTGACCGACATCGCCGGGCGGCGGGCCAACCGGCTGTCCGGCGGGCAGACCCAGCGGGTCCGGTTCGCGCTGGCGATCGCGGGCGGGCCGAGGCTCCTGCTGCTCGACGAGCCGACCGCGGCCATGGACGTCGAGTCCCGCCGGACGTTCTGGGACAACATGCGGGCGTACGCGGCAGGGGGCCGGACAATCTTGTTCGCCACCCACTACCTGGAGGAGGCCGACGAGAACGCCGACCGGGTCGTCGTGATCGCCCGCGGCCGGGTCGTCGCCGACGGCAGCGCCGCCGAGATCAAGGCCTCGGTCGCCGGTCAGGCCGTGAGCTTCCTGCTGGGCGATCAGCCGGTGGCCGGGCTGGACGCCCTGCCCGGGACGACCGGCGTGGAGCTTCAGGACGGCCGCGTCACGCTGCACACCACCGACCTCGACGCCACCGTCGACGCGCTGTACCGCAAGACCACCCTCGACATCCGCGACCTCCAGCTCCACGGGGCCGATCTGGAGGACGCCTTCCTCGCCCTCACCAAGGAGAACTGACGATGCGGCACTACATCAAGGTCGAACTGCTGCGGATGCTGCGCAACAAGCGCTACGTCATCTTCGTGGTCGCCTTCCCCGTCGGGTTCTATCTCCTCTACTCCAACCTCTGGGGCGCGGAGTCGGACCAGGCGACCGGGCTGCGCGGCAGCGTCCTGCTGATGGTCTCGATGGCCGCGTACGGCGCGCTGGCCGCCGCCATGATGTCGACGGCCGTGCCCTGGTCGCAGGAGCGGCACAGCGGCTGGCTGCGGCAGTTGCAGATCACCCCGCTGTCCGGCCGGGCGATCATCTTGACGAAGCTGGTCTCCTCGCTGCTGCTGGTCCTGCCGTCGCTGCTGCTGGTCGGCCTGGCCGCGGTGCTGACCCAGCACGTGACGCTGTCCCCGGTCCGCTGGGTGGAGCTGATCCTGGCGATGTGGGCCGGCACGATCCCCTTCGCTGCGCTCGGCCTGACGATCGGGTCCCTGCTGCCGCCCGACACGGCGCAGCCCGTCGCGATGATCGGCATGTTCGCGCTGGCCCTGCTCGGCGGGCTCTGGTTCCCCGAGAGCATCATGCCCGACGCGATGAAGAGCATCGCCCACGTGACGCCGTCGTACGACTACGCGACCATCGGATGGCGGATCGCGGCGGGCCAGGCCCCGCACGCGGCCGACGCGGCCGGAATCCTGGTCTGGGGGGTGGCTTTGGTCGCACTCGCCCTGGTCGCATACCGTCGGGCGACGGCACGCACCTGATCTGCCATGTTCGGGAGGGACAGCGGGATGGGCCGGCTGGCCACTGTGTTCACCTTCGGCGGGACCGGCTCCCGCCCGCGGCGCCTGATGGGCATGTCGCTGGGCCTGGTGTATCTCCTCTACCCGCTGTCCGACGTCGCCGACGGCAGGCTCGGCGGCGCGCAGGCGGCCTGGCGGGTGATCGCGCTCGCCGCCTTCGTCGTCGTCTACCTGTCGGTCGTGCTGGGACCGCGCGACCTCAACCATCGCCCCCGGTGGATGTTCCCCCTGCTCGGCGTCGCGACTGCGATGGGGGTGGTCTTCCCGCTGGTGTTCGGCAGCGCCACCTGGCTGGCCCTGCACGTCTATCTGGTGGTCGTCTACGCGATGGCCCTGCCGCCCCGCCGCGCCGTGCCGTGCATCGGGGCCATGACGGCGCTCATCCTCGCCGAGGGCCAGTTCATCGGGGCCGAGAGCGGCGTGCAGTGGCCGCTCGCGCTTCAGGCCGTCACACTCGGCGTGCTGTTCATGAGCGTGCGCAACACCCGCATCCTCGTCGCCCAGCTCAAGCAGGCGCAGGGAGAGGTGGCCAGGCTGGCCGCCGCCGAGGAGCGGCTGCGGATCGCCCGCGACCTGCACGACCTGCTGGGGCACAGCCTCTCGCTGATCGTGCTCAAAAGCGAGCTGGCCCGGCGCCTGGGGGAGCAGGGCTCGCCGAAGGCGGCGGCGGAGGTCGCCGACATCGAGTCGGTGGCGCGGCAGGCGCTCGCCCAGGTGCGCGAGGCCATCAGCGGATACCGCCGGCTCCACCTGTCGGAGGAGATCGAGGGCGCCAGGTCCGCGCTGGCCGCCGCCGACGTCGCCCTCGCCGTACGCACCCGCGGCACCCCGCTGCCCGAAGACCTCGACGGACTGTTCGCCTGGGCGGTACGCGAGGCCGTCACCAACATCGCCCGGCACTCCGGGGCCACCCGCTGCGAGATCGACCTGTCGTACGGCGAGGAGGGCGCGCTGCTGGAAATCTCCGACAACGGCGGCTGCGACCGGCCGTACGAGCCGGGCAACGGCCTCACCGGGCTCGGCGAGCGGGTGCGCGCGGCGGGCGGAGACCTCACGGTCGAGGCCGGCACACGGGGGTTCCGGGTGCTGGTGGCGGTTCCGCCGCCCCAGGATCATCCGGCCGAGATGCTCGCGGATAGGTTGGGCGAGTGATCAGGGTCGTGCTGGCGGAGGACCAGAGCATGGTGCGGGGAGCGCTCGCCTCCCTGCTCGGCCTGGAGCCCGACATCGAGGTCGTCGGTGAGGCGGCGAACGGGGACGAGGCGGTCGCGGTCGCCGAGGCGACCCGGCCTGACATCGCCCTGCTCGACATCGAGATGCCCGGCAGGGACGGGATCTCCGCCGCGGAGGAGCTGCGCCGCCGAGTGCCCGGGTGCCGAGTGGTGATCCTCACCACCTTCGGCAGGCCCGGCTACCTGCGCCGCGCGATGGAGGCCGGGGCGATGGCCTTCCTGGTGAAGGACAGCCCCGCGAGCGAGCTGGCCGCCGCGATCAGGCGCGTGCTGCGGGGCGAGCGGGTGATCGACCCGGGGCTGGCCGCCGCCGCGCTCAGCGCCGGCCCGAACCCGCTGTCGCCGCGCGAGCGCGACGTGCTGGCCGCCGCCGCGGACGGAGCGACGATCAACGACATCGCGCTGCGGATGCACCTGTCGGAAGGCACCGTGCGCAACTACCTGTCGGCGGCGATCCAGAAGACCGGCGCCCGCAACCGCATCGAGGCCGTCCGCAAGGCCCAGTCCCAGGGCTGGCTCTGACCGGGCGTCCCCGGCCACGGCTCCGGCACCGCGCGGCGCGCCGCGGCAGGGGTCGCGGCGGCGGGAATCGGCAGGACCAGCGGCAGCAGGGCCTCCTCGCGGGCGGCGGCCGGCACGCCGTTCACCGTGCCCGCCACGCCCGGGGAGGCGTCCCGGGCGATCACCTCGATGGCCACGGCGCCGCCGGTGTCGAGATCGGCCACCGGGAGGAACAGCGGGCCGGCCGGGCCGGGACCGCCGGGCGCGGGCAGGTCGTACGGCTGGGCGCCGGTGACCGGGGTGGGCCACCGCACGGAGTCCGCCGGGCCGTGTCCCCGCGCGTACGGGTTCGCCGGAGCCGGACCGGGTGCCGATACGCGCTGCGGAATCCCCGGAGGGGAGGGGAGCGACACGAGTGAATTGTGGGACGTTCAGCACCGGACACTGAAGGTCGCAGGCGAAAATTCACCCATATTTCCCCGTCAGTTGGACGCAATCCGACCTCGGCCCTATGGGTAGTCTGATCGGCCATGACGGCACGGCCCGCCGCGGGAGGCGGCAGGTGGATCTCGGTCGCGCCCGAGCGGCTCGCGGCCTGGATCGCGCGTTTCGCCGAGCGCCACGGCGTGATCGAGGCCGTCCTCCTGCCGGACGTGGTCCGTCTCGACGCCGCCGACGGCGCGGTCGCCGAGTGCCACGTGCCGTTCCCGCCGCTGCGCCCCGGCGGCCGCGGGAGCGCGGGCGGCGACGAGCGGGGGAGCGGCGGGTTTGAGGGCGGCGGGTTCCGCCTA
>JADGHC010000551.1 GCA_019689655.1 Microbispora sp. | reverse complement strand
AACGTGCGGGCCAGGAACAGGGTGAGGGTCTCGCGGGGGGCGTGCAGGGCAAGCCCGGCGCCCTCCACCAGCGGGTGCAGGGTGATGGTCACCCAGTCCCCGGCGTCGGCGGGCTCGATGCGGATGTCGCACTCACCTGCCGGCGCGTCCATGCCGTCGAACAGCAGCGCCCGAGAAAACTCCCAGGTGATGCCGTCGCCGCCGGTGCCGGACGGGCCGGGGAAGGCCAGCCGGACCGCGTACGGGTCGGCCGCGTCGTAGTGCAGCCGGGCCGTGATCGGCACAGCCGGGGCGTCGGGGTCGGCGGGCCACAGCGTGACCGGCATCGAGGTGTAGCGGATCACGCGGCCGCACCCCCCTCGGCCAGCTCGTCGCGCAGCTGCCGGGCGGTCGACGGCGAGCACCGCAGCGTCCTGCGGATCGCCTCCGCCGACGGCTGAGGGTCGATCAATCCGGCCTCGATCGCCGCCGCCAACGCGGCCCGGTGCTCATCGATCGATCGACGTACCGGGGCTGCATCGATCGGCCGGGGCGCAGCCTGCACGCGACTCGATCGATCGCCCCTTCCCGAGCGCGGCGCGAGAGCCTCACCGGGTCGATCGATCGAGGCGAGCCCGGCCGACCCGGACTCGACCGGCGTCGCGGGCTGCGGGACCCGCGGAACATCGAGCCGCTCCAGACGGGGCAGATCGATCGACTCGATCGACTCAATCGAGTCGATCAGCGCAGGCAGCGGGCTCGATCCACCCGCCTGCCACGCGCGAAACTCCGCGATCGCCCGCTCCCCCGCCTCACGCGCGGCCGGGGACATCGGGGCAGGATCAGCCCGCACGATCGACCCATCCACGATCGACAGTCGACCGTCCTTCGCAGCGGCTCGATCGGCCCTCGACTGATGCCGCAACACCCTCCGCGCGAGCCGACGATCCCGCCGCGAGGCGTCCGGGCCGACCCCGTACCGGTCGATCCACGCAGCCGACCACGCCTCCTCGATCGAGCAGCCCTGCGCAGCCCGGATCGAGGCCGCCGCCCACGACAATCGGGGGTAGCGCAGACGCCGCCAGGCGGCCCGGCGGATGTCGGCACCGCTACGGCGGGAGGCGATCTGCCGCTTGAGGCCGGCGTTCAGCTCCCACAGCACGATGCCGAGCAGCGAGGAGACCGCGTAGATCACGCCGACCTGCAGACCAGCCAGCGGGTCAGCCGCCGTGGCGTACTTGTCGATCTGGTGCCACATGTTCATCCCGGCGGCGTTGCCGGCCATAGTCCAGGTCAGCAGCCGGTACCGGCCGGTGGGCAGGCCGCGGTCGATCGCCTGGTGGGTCAGGTAGGCGGTGTAGAGGACCGACCCCTCCATCGCCACGGGCAGCGTCGGCGCGGCCGCCCCCAGGTGCATGACCTCGGTGGCGAACGCCAGCTGGCCGCCCCAGGCGATGAACATCGGCGAGCCCATCGCCGCGGCCGCGACCACGGAGTGAGCCCGGGCCCGTACGGCGGCCGCCAGCCCGGACATGGCCGCCCGTACGGTGGCGCGGCGCCGCATGCGGCGCATGGCCTTCTCAGCTCGCCGTGCGGCCTTCTCCCGCCGCCGCTCGAGGAGGTCCTCGCGTTCCATCTCGCGGCGCTCGCGCTGGACGCGCAGGGCGGTCTCCGCGCGGAGAGCTTCCGCCTGGGCGCCGGCGACCGTACGCGCCGCCCGAGGGTCGTAGTAGGTCGTCACTGGGCCACCTCCGCCCTGGTGACCAGGAGGTCGCAGGCCATCAGGCGCTCACCGCCTCGGCGGCGGGCACCTCAAGCGCGGCGCGGACGACGCTCTCTCGGAAGCGGAGCAGCCGGCCGCCAGGGGTGCGGATGCCCGCGATACGGCCCTCACGGGCCCAGCGGACAACGGTCTTGGGGTCGACGCGGAACACGGCCGCCACCTCATCGGAGGTGAGCAGGCGTTCCGCGATCGAGCGTGCATCAGCGACAATGCGCATGAGTCGTCTTCCTCTCGACGGTGTCGACTCACGCGGCCTCGGTGCTGGACACACCGGGGCCGCACTGCTGAACGGGGGTCTTGCCTACGGCCTGGTGGGTGGACAGGCCACCGGGCCGCTTCTCCCTCCCTCCTGAATCGGACACTGGTCACTCCAGGACCGACCAGATCATTTAGGGGACAATAGTCTTGGGACAATCGTCATAGTCGCCCGCCGGTGGCATCCTGTCAATTGTCCCGAGACAATTTCTGACGGAAGGGGGTGTTGTGCGATGGCCGTGCACTCCCGCTACCTGGACATCGCCGCCCAGATCAGGGCACGCATCGAGGCCGGCGAGTGGAAACCCGGAGCCAGGCTTCCCCGCCTCAACGACTTGGCGAAGCAGTACGAAGCGAACCGCGACACCATCGCCCGCGCGATCGGCGTACTCGAGTCAGAGGGCTACGTCTGGGCTGTTCAGGGGCGGGGAATCATCGTCCGCCACGGCATGATGCGCCTGCGCAGGCCACGGGGAAACCTGGTGAAGCGGAACGTGTCGACCGACGGCCCGGGCTACTCGTTCCCCTCCGCCTCCGGGCAGGAGAACTGGCCGCACCACATCCCGCCGGTAGCGTCCGAGGAACCGCTGACCGACCCTCGAATCGCGAAGCTGCTAGGCGTCCCCGTGGGCACGACATGCATGCGCCGTTTCCGGGTCACCGGGCCGAAGTCGGAACCGCCCTTCCAGATCAGCATCTCGTGGATCCACCCGCGAGGGGTGGAGGCCGCTCCCGAGGTCGGCTCACAAGCCAACGCCCCGGGAAGCTGGCTGTACCGCCTGGAGAAAGCCGGCCACTGGCCCATCAGCTGGATGGAGATTCACCGGGCCCGAATGCCCACCAAGGATGAGGCCGCTCTGCTGGAGATCCCAACCAGCCTGCCCGTGCTGGAGATCGTCCGCGTGGGCACCTCAGGCGGCGATGGCCAGCCCATCGAGGTCACCGAGTACATCGTGGCCAGCGACCGCGTCGAGACCGTGCACGTCCTGCACCGTGACGAGTCCGCGCAAGAGCCCTGGCCCGACGACGAGCCCGAGACGAGCAGGTGACCCATGCCCCTCACCGTTGACGCCGCCGCCCGTACCGACGTCGGCCTCGTACGCCGACGCAACGAGGACACCGTCTACGCAGGACGGCACCTGTTCGCAGTCGCCGACGGTCTCGGCGGCCACGTCGCCGGCGACATCGCCAGCACCACGGCAGTCGACGCCCTCAAGCCGTACGACCGCCAGGCCGACCCGGCGGACCTGCCTACCGCCCTCGGCCGCGCGGTCCATGCCGCCAACGAGGCGCTGCGCCGCAAAATCGACGCCGATCCGGGCCTGGAGGGCATGGGCACCACGCTGGTCGCGCTGCTGTGGTCGGGAACCTCAGCGGTCGTGGCGAACGTGGGCGACTCGCGGGTGTACGTGCTGCGACGAGGGGCCTCGCGTCTCGTCCAGCTCACCGAGGACCACACCTACGGCAACCTGGTCGCCGACGCCGCCGACGTTCCGCACCTGCCTGAGCGCATCTCCCGGTTCCTCGACGGCCGGGCAGACGGGCGATCCCCAGACCTCACCACCCAAACCCTGCAACCAGGTGACCGGTTCCTGCTGTGCTCGGACGGCCTGAGCGGAGTCGTCGCACGCGAGCAGCTGCGCGACATCCTGAGCACGTCCGAAGGGCCAGCGGAGGCCGCGGACCGTCTCATCATGGCGGCCACCGACCACGGCGGCCCGGACAACATCAGCGTGATCGTCATCGACGTGCGGGACGGCCAGGAGTCGGCCTGAGCAACACGAACGGCCCGGCGGGTGAACTCCCGCCGGGCCGTTCGCATGTCTGCGTATCCAGGACTTACGCACATCTTGCTTCGATGTGTGAGTGATGTATGAGGCAGGTGTACGCACGTATGAGGCGGGTGCACTCCCCTCCGAGTCGAGTGTGAGAGTGCCGTTGAGGTTGGGCGTCACCCGGCCCAAAGGACGTCGTACACGGTGACGGTGCGCCGCGGCCGGTCGAGGTAGAACGCGACGATGCCGTGATCCCCGAACGTGGCGTGCCGGAAATTCGGCTCCTCGCTGCTGACCGGCGTG
>JADGHC010000550.1 GCA_019689655.1 Microbispora sp. | reverse complement strand
GTCACCAGTTGGCCGGCAGGCCGGGTGTGGTGGGCGGGAGGGGGTGGTTCTTCGGGTGGATGATGTAGACGATCCCGCCGCTGCCGGTGCTGCGCAGCCAGACGTTCTCGAAGGCGGCACGCGGGTAGACGTGGCGGACCGCGTCGTTGTCCGGGGACGCGGGGTCGTTGGCGATCACGTCACCGTCGGCGGTGAAGCCGATGATGACCATGAGGTGGCCGTTGGTGCTGTATCCCGCGCCGGGCAGCTCCTCCGCCTTGAACGACTGCGAGGTGACGACCGGGATACCGGCCCGGATCAGCCGTTCCATCTCGGTCAGCGAGCGCAGCCGGGTGACGAAGCCCTCCAGCCCGTACCGTGCCGCGTAGGCGGTGTTGAACGGCCAGTTGCCCGCTCCCTCGTACGCGTAGTCGTAGGTGTACCGGGCGGCGTAGTCGACTTCGGGGTTCGGGTCGGCGGGGTCGACCCAGGACGTGTCCCGCTCGCTGGGCCACTTGCCCCAGTAGCCGAGGACCATGGTGGTCGACGTGGGGCTGCACCAGGCCTCACCGCCGCCGTCCCACTGGGGGTAGTGGCCCTCGTGGACGTTCTGCGAGCGCCGGGGCACCGGCAGCTCCACGCCCCAGGCGATGCCGCCGGGGCTCACCGGGACGGTCTCCCGGTCGGGCACGGCGGAGGCCATCGCGCCGAGCATGCGGACGACCGGCCGTACGGCCGAGCCCGGCAGGCGGTACAGCGTGACGCGGAGCTGGTACGCGGTGATCGGCTTGCCCGACGCGGCCACGAACGTGTCGACCGACACGGTGCCGTCCGCGTCGCGCTGCCCCGCCAGGGAGGTGCGCAGGATGTCCTCGTCGCCGTACGCCCAGCGGCCGAGCACGTACCACTTCGTCAGCCCGGCGGCGTTGCGGCCGCGCATTTCGACCTGCATCCAGCTGCCGGCCGGGATGTCGGCGTTCCAGGAGGCCACCAGCTCGGTCGCGGCGAACCCGATGGGCTGCTCGCGGCCGGTCCACCGGGCGTACTCCCAGGTCTTGGTGCCGAGCGCGTCGGTGTAGGAGACCGTGCCCACGGGGTGGGCGAACGACAGGGTGCCGCCCGCCTTGACGCCCTCCCGCAGGCCGGGGCCGAAGTGGGCCCGCTGGTAGACGACGTCGACGGCGGACGGCGGGGGCTTGGTCACGGCCTCGGCGGCCGTAGAGGTGACGGTGAGGCAGGAGGTCGCTAACAGGACGGACAAAAACGCGGTCAGCACGCGCATGACTCACCTCGGGGTCTCGTCGGCGCCCTCGACGGTAAAGACCACCGGCCGCCCGGCGCATCGGCAGGAATACGTATCCGGAATCCGCGGGACGGACCCGGCTAGCGATGCCGCGCCGCCGTGAAGTGTCCGGGCGGGTCCGCGGGCGCAGTGAAGGGCGGTTTCCCGACCGGCGGCGGTGCCGCGCGTTTTCGCGGAAACCACATGTGTCACACCAGTCATGCCGCTTTGCTGAGATTTTGCGAAGTCTGGCGCTAAATGCACGAATAGTCATGGCACGCTGATTCGCATGTTCGCCCGGAAGCTTTCTCTTGGTGTTTCCCTGGCCGCCTTTGCCCTGGCCGCGGGGATCGCGTCGCCGGTGCTCGCCGCGCCCGCGCCGCCCGCCGCCGGCCTGACGCGGGAGGTCTCCGCGCCCGCCGCCACGGCGCCGCACGTGTACGGGCGGGCCGTCTACCTGCGGGACGCCACGACCGGAAAGGATCTGCTGGACAAGAACGCTTCCGAGCGCATGCCGGTCGCCAGCCTGACCAAGATCATGACCGCGTACATCGTCTTGCGGGAGGCGAAGCTCGACGACAAGGTCACGATCAAGCGCGAGGACGTGCAGTACGCCCTGGACAACGACGGCACGACGGCCGACCTCGAACCCGGCGACACGCTTCCGGTCCACGAACTGCTGTACGCCCTGCTGCTGCCCTCGGGCGCGGACGCGGCGCACGCCCTGGCCCGCGTGTACGGCCCCGGCGTGCCCGCCTTCGTGGACAAGATGAACGCCACCGCGCGGGAACTCGGGCTGAACGACACCCACTACGTCAACGCCGACGGACTGCCGACGTCCCACGGCGACGGCTACTCCACCGCCCGCGACCAGGCCAAGCTGTCGGAGATCGCGCTGCGCAACCCGGTCTTCACCGAGATCACCTCGACGAGCCACCACGAGACCGAGGACGGCCGGTACGACTGGTACAACACCAACCACATGCTCGGGCTGCCGGGCGCGATCGGCGTGAAGACCGGTTCCACGAACGCCGCCGGGTTCTGCCTGGCGTTCGCGGCGGACCGGGGCGGTCACCGGCTCATCGGGGTCATCCTGGGCGAGGACGTCGCCAACCGCCGCTGGGACACCGCGGAGACGCTGCTCGACTGGGCGACCAGCCGCTGAGTTTCCGCACGCGACGCGCAAGGAAGGCAAAGCGTACGGCACGCCGGGGCGGCGAAGCGGGCGGCGAGGCGGGCCGCGCAATATCCTCCCGCGTCGAAGAACTGGGCCTTTCCCGATCGGCCGATCCGGGTTACGTTCCCGATCAGTGGCCACCGGGGCCCCGGCAACCTGGATCGCCCGGACCGTCATTGGACCCGAAGGAGAGCCCAATGCGCGCCTCGCCCGGCATACGAGCCGCCGTCGCCACCGCGGCGGCGTCCGCCCTCACGCTTCCCCTCCTGCTGCCGGCCACGCCGGCGTACGCCGATCCCGACCCCGGGGCGATCGCGCAAACGGTGGTCGCGTCGGCGGTGAAGAAGCACCTGCGCGAGCTGCAGCACATCGCCGACGCCAACGGCGGCACCCGCGCCGCCGGCACTCCCGGTTTCGCGGCCTCCCGCGACTACGTCGCCGGGGTGCTCAGGAAGGCCGGCTACACGGTGACCCTGCAGCGGTTCGACTTCCCCTTCTACGAGGAGAAGTCCACCGCGGTCCTGCAGCGGACCGCTCCCACCCCCAAGACGTACACGCCCACCCCGCCGGACGGTAGCGGCGTCGGCGACTTCGCCACGATGACCTACTCGGGGGCGGGGGACGTCACGGCACCCGTCCGGGCCGTCGACCTCATGCTGCCTCCCGGTTCCGCGCCCAACTCGTCGACCTCCGGCTGTGAGGCCGCCGACTTCGCCGGCTTCCCGGCGGGCGCCGTCGCGCTGATCCAGCGCGGCACCTGCACCTTCCAGGTGAAGGCGGAGAACGCGCAGGCCGCGGGCGCATCCGCGGTGGTCATCATGAACGAGGGCCAGCCCGAGCGCACCGAGACCCTGCAGGGCACGCTGGGCGAGCCCACGGTGCACATCCCCGTCGTGGGCGTCAGCTTCGCGGTCGGCGAGGAACTGGCCGCGCCCGGAACCACGGTGCGGGTGAAGACCGACACCATCAGCGAGATCCGCACGACCGACAACGTCATCGCCGACTCCCGGTGGGGCGACCCCAACAAAGTGGTGCAGCTCGGGGCGCACCTGGACAGCGTGCCGGCGGGGCCCGGCATCAACGACAACGGCTCGGGCAGCGCCGCGATCCTCGAGGTCGCCCGCGTGCTCGGCAAGATCCCGACCAGGAACAAGCTGCGGTTCTCCTTCTGGAGCGCCGAGGAGCTGGGCCTGCTCGGCTCCGAGCACTACGTGGCGAGCCTGTCCCCCGCCGAGCTGGCGAAGATCAAGCTGTATCTGAACTTCGACATGATCGCCTCGCCCAACTACGCCCTGAAGATCTACGACGGCGACGACTCCGACGCCACCGGCGCCGGTCCCGGCCCCGAGGGCTCCGCCGAGATCGAAAAGCTCTTCGAGAAGTACTTCGACACGCTCCACCAGGCGCACAACGGCACCGACTTCGACGGGCGGTCGGACTACGGGCCGTTCATCGAGGCAGGAATCCCGGCGGGCGGGACGTTCACCGGCGCCGAGGGCATCAAGACGCCCGAGGAGCAGGCGAAGTTCGGCGGCACGGCCGGCCGGGCGTACGACCCCTGCTACCACCAGGCCTGCGACACCCTCGCCAACATCAACGACAAGGCGCTCGCGCTGAACACCGGCGCGATCGCCACCGCCGCCGCCGTCTACGCCTTCAGCCGGGACCTTC
>JADGHC010000038.1 GCA_019689655.1 Microbispora sp. | reverse complement strand
AGAGGGTGGTGCTCGCTCAGAACGTCGTCCAACGTGACACCCTCGACGAACTGCATCACGATGAACGGACGTGGCTCCTGCCCCGGCTCATTCAGGACATCGACGTCGTAGATGGCCGGAGTGCCAGGATGCTCCAGCTTGGCCATGACCCTGGCCTCGTGCCGGAAGCGCTTCACAAGGCTCTCGTCCGGCCGGCTGTGCGGGAAGCGGATGAGCTTGACGGCGACCCGGCGGTCCAGTCTCTGGTCGTATCCGCCGAAGACCTCGCCCATCCCACCGGGTCCCAACGGCAGATCGTCCAGCTCGTAGCGGTCAGCGATGACCCTTCTGCCCGCCGCCACTCGCCCTCCCCGGAGATCGTCTTCTGCGGCAAAGCTACACCTGTCGCCCGCCGTAAGGCAGCGTCCGATAAGCATCGTCAAAGCCAAGGAGTCCGGCATATGCCGATGACGGCAGTGTGATCGACCACGGGGAGCGACAAGAGCCACAGGAAGACATACGCTTTCACCAAAGTGCTTGTGTGTCAGGTTCACACTATGGTGTACTCTGACCACCAACCCGCTCCCTGAAGCGTTGAAAGAAGCCGCCGCCGGAGGACCACTTGTCCTACCCCCGTGCACGCACAACCCGCGCCGTCGGCCACTAGGCACAAAGACGGTAGAGGGAGCCACGACGAGAACTGATCCCCCATCGAAAAGTGTCACTCGATGGCGTCATCAGCACGAATAGTCCCGCCCGCGTGCAATAGTTGACACTTACACCAAGCAGCCGGAAGGATCGCGCCGATCCACCTTCGTGGACCGATCCAACCGGAATTCCATTTCGCACTGAGCCGAAAACTTGAGGAGAGGACGTCGGTCTTCCGTGACGGACCAGGAGCTTGCCGCTGAACTCCGTGAGCTCGCCGGACATCCCGCGTTGGCTGCCCGGGCGGACCAGCTCGCCGATCTCGCGGATGCCGTGGACGACCTCACCAAGGCCGAATTGTGGTGCGAGGTGGACCTATTCGCCGCCTTCCCACCTGAGGACACAGTCCAGGTGATCGTGCCGTCCACGCCGACCTGGCAGAAGATTGTCAGGTTCATCTACTATGCGCAGGCCGTGCTGGTCTTCTTCCCGATCGCGATCACATGGCTCGGTCTGAAGAAGGCGACGACGGCGTACGGCGAGGCCCTCGCGTCGGGAGGTGTCGAGATCGCGCGGCGGCCATTTCTGGAGATGTGGCAGCAGGGCTTCGACGGCAAGCTGAGCGGCCTGTGGAAGTTCGACAACGTGGCGATGATGACGCTCACCATGCTCACTCTCGTGATCGTCGTCTCCCTGCTGGAGCGTTACATGCACCGCTGGGAGGACGAACGGGCAAGTGAGCAGGAGGAACAGCTTCGCCCCCGCCTCCTGGGCGCGCTCACCCGGGCAAGCCTGTTTCTCGGCCAGGTACGCCTGGCCTCTCCCGCCCGGTTCCAGGCCGAGCTGACCAAGAGCGTGAGCGAACTGAACAAGGTCGGCAGGACCATGGGCAAGGTGCACAAACAGGTGGTGGAGGAGCTCGAGAGGGCACTGGAGGCGACAGGTGAGGCCACTAACGCGCTGGCCGCGGGCATCGCCGAGGTGCGTGACTCGATGGCGGCCCTCGACAAGCACATGGCCGCCGTCTCAACTTCTTCCGAAACCCTGCTGCAGTCGGTCGAGCGCACCGCCTATGCCGTCGATGCGGTTGGGGAAAAGACCGACCAGGCCATCGACCGGATCGGTGACAGGATCGGCACCGTCATCATCGACTCGACCACGGACATACGGAAGTCAGTCGACGATCTGGCAGTGCTGACCGAGCAGGCCGTACGCGAAATGACCTCGTCCACGGGACAGGTCGTCCGGGATCTGGCGACATCCGCGGAACAGGTAGTGAGAGACCTCGCGGACTCGACCGGACAGGTGATGCGAGATCTGACAGCTTCGACCGGGCAGGCCGTGCGGGACCTTGCCGATTCCACCGACCGGGCGGTGCGCGACACGGCGGCGAGCCTGGACGTACGGGTCGGCGAGCTGGTGAGCGTTACGGCCGACATCGGTTCCGCCGTGGGCCGGGTGGAATCCGCCGCCACCGAGAGCGGTGACCGAATCAGTCATGCGCTCACCAGCGGCAGCGGCACTCTTGCCGCCGTGCTCGGCGGTGCCGGGGCCGACATCAGGGAGGCGCTCGACGACTGGGCCGGCGCCGCGGGTGCGCATGTCTCGAGGATCGAGATGGTTTCGGACACCGCCGGTCGCACCTTGCGAGTGCTGGAGGAGACGCGGGATGCACTCGCGCGGCTTCCCGCCGACCTGACGCGAGCGCTCCAGGAAATCCCGACCGCCGTCCGCGAAGCCACCGGTCCCGAAATCGCCGCGCTGCAGATCGCCGTCACTCAGTTGGACGATGCCGTACGGCAGGCGACCGAAGCCATCACCACCGGCGTGGCCGCCGGTGCCGCGGTCCGTCACTCTGCGGACCAAGCAGACGCCCCGGCTCAGCCGTCCCTCTTCACCGTGCCCGCTGAGCCTCACCGGCCCGCCAGTCCCGGGGAAAGCGCAAGCGTCGGCGATGGAGGCCATGAGTGAGGAGCCAGCACGGTTCGGGAGCGTCGCTGCTCTTGGCGGGATGGTTGTTCGCCGACCTCCTGCTCGGGCTCACGATCATCATGCTGGGAGCTCAGGCGCCGCCTCCGGCACCGCCCAAGCCTTTGGGCGCGGGGAGAAATGCGGGCCCGTCACCGAGCCCCTCCCCGAGCGCCTCGCCCTGCGCGACCCAGATTGCCGGTGTCGAGGCGAAAGCGACGAAAATCTCGTTCTCCGTCGATCCCGGCGCCAGCGACGCCGCCCTCACACGTCAGGTGCGGGCGGAGTTGCTCAAACACCGGAACCGCCTCGCCGGAAAGCACGCCGGCATGGTGCTCACCTTCGGTGCCGCAGGCGGCGCCGATGACGGCGTGCATCTCGCGAGCCGCGTCAACAACGCCATCAGCACGGCCTTTCCCGGCATCTTCCGGACGGCCGCCACCCGCAACTTCCATGATCTCGCCGCACCGGCCGGGTCGATCTCCATGGAGATCTACTTCGTGACCAGCGGCTGTACCCGAACATCACAAAGCTGAGGATTACCGATGAGTGAACAGGTACTCCCCTTCTACCTGGTCTGCGACGAGTCGTACTCCATGCAGGGACCGCCGCTCGACGCGATCAACCAGGAGCTCCCCCAGCTCTATACGGCGATCGCGGAGGAGCCCGCAGTGGCAGACCGGGCCAGGCTCGGCATCATCGGGTTCAGCAGCACCGCCGAGGTGCTGCTCCCGCTGGCCGACCTCAACGAGGTGAACTCGGTTCCGCAGCTCACTCCACGCGGCGCGACCAATTACGGAGCCGCGTTCTCCCTGCTGAAGAGCACCATCGAGCAGGATGTCGCCGCCCTGAAGCAGGCCGGGCACGTCACCTACCGGCCCACGGTGTTCTTCCTCACCGACGGGCTCCCGACCGACGATTGGCACGCCGCGCACAAGAGCCTGGTCAGCCACGACTTCAGGGCCCACCCGAACATCCTGGCGTTCGGCTTCGGCGACGCGGATGCGGCAACGCTGCAGGAGGTGGCCACGTTCCGGGCGTTCATCGCGAACAGGGAGGTGTCGCCTACGCAGGCGCTCCACGAGTTCGCGAGGCAGTTCGTCAAGTCCGTGATCGACTCGGTCAACTCGTTCACCGACCCCTCGGGAACGCCCCAGATCGTCGTTCCCGATCAGGTGCCGGGCTACACGGTCCTGGCCGCCGAGCCGCTCTGATTCGACAGCACGGAAAAGGGAGCCGGATATGGAACAGGTCCAGGGGTATGCCACGCCCGGGATCGGATGGGAAGAGATCGTGCCGGCCGAACCTCACGTTTTCGGTCGCGAGCCGCGGCTGCCCTCCCAGCCGGGCCCGTTGCCGGTGTTCCGGCGACCGGACAGCGAGATCGACGGTGCCGACCTGGGCGGCCTTACGGTGCGCGCCGCCTCCGTGCGCGGCGATATGCATCGCCACTACGGCACCGTCCGGCAGGACGCAATGGGGCTCTGGCAGGACAACGACCGCATCCTGCTCGCCTGTGTAGCAGACGGTGTGGGCAGCAAGCAGTTGTCACACATCGGCGCGGCCACTGCTTGCGAGGTCGCGCGTGAGCATCTTCCCGGTTTCCTCGCTCAGGCGGCCGACCTCGAAAGGGCGGCCGGGTGCTTCATGGAGAACATCGCCGGCGACATCAACACCCGCGCGGCTCGGGAGGCGGCGACGCCCGACTCGCTGTCGACGACGTTCCTCGCCACACTTATCGAGGACCTGCCCGACCAGTCGCGGCATCACGTGACGGTAATGCGGGTGGGCGACTCCACCGCGTGGCTCCTGCGCGAGGGCGTGTTGTCCCCCTTGTTTCGCCCTCGGGGGGACGATGACGGCCTGGTCAGCACCTCCACCTGCGCCCTGCCGCGAGACGCCGACCGTGTCGAGGTGCAGACCGAGTACCTCCATTCCGGCGAGATGCTCCTGTTGTGCACCGACGGGCTGTCCAACCCCATGCGCGCGCCGGAACTGTGCACCCGGCTGGCGACCTGGTGGAGTGAGGGGCCGCCGTCTCTGCCGGAGTTCTTCCGGCAGGTGAGCTTCCGGAAGAGGACGCACGACGACGACCGGACCGCCGTGTGCGTCTGGAGAGCCTGAATGGGCTTCACCCCGCACCCGCTCGACCGCCAGCGCGGCTCCCTGGCCCTTGCGAACGATCGTCTCGGCGAAGGTGGCCAGGGCGTCGTCACCCGCGTGCTGGGTCCGGAGAACCTCGTTTACAAGGAGTACCTGCCGCAGGCCGGTGAAGTTAACGGATCCGCCCTCGCGGAGCTCGTCGAATTCGGCCATCGGAACTCCACCGGAGAAGTGAGCGACCTGCTGGCCCAGTGCGCCTGGCCTGTCGCGAGGGTGGTGCATGGAGATCGGGTGACCGGATTCCTCATGCGGTGCGTCCCGGACGAGTTCTACGGCCCGATCGGCGGCAAGTCCAAGCTGGTAGAACTCCAGTATCTGCTGTACAAGCCCAATTGGGCGTGGCAGAACCTCCATCAGCCGGACATCACGGGCCGCCTCGAGATCGCGACGCTGGCTGCCAAGCTGATCGATCTGCTGCACAACCACGGCTGGATAATCGGCGATCTGTCGTTCCGCAACCTCCTGTGGCGACCCGGGTCGCCGTACAAGGTCTTCATGCTCGACTGCGACGGCCTGCGCCGACTCGGGGCGGAGCCGGTGCTGAGGCAGGCGCACACGCCAGACTGGAACGACCCGCACCAGCCGTCCACGGGCCCAGATTTCGACACCGACCGCTACAAGCTCGCCCTGCTGGTCGGCCGCGTGCTGTCGCAGAAGGCGAGCGTGCGACCTGGTCAGGACCTCGAACTGCTCCCCGGGCTGCCGGAACACGTGGTCACGGCCGTCCAGAGGTTGTTCGCCCAGGCCGGCGGGCCGCGCGGCACCCGGCCGACTGCGCCCGACTGGGTGCGGGCGTTGTCGCGGCGTCCGACCGTCAAGGTGTCCCGACCGGTACGCAGGAACCGGCCCGTCGCCTCCGAGACTGTCCTCCTGAAGGAAACGCCGCGCGGCAGCATTCCGGTTGGCAGGCCCACCCAGGGAGACCGGTCATCCCAGCCTCCGCCGCCTGCCGAACGGCAATGGATACCCGTCCGCCCCCTCAGGTCTCCCGGCGGGCAGACGTCTCGGCCGAGTCCGCAACCGACGGGTCTCCAGCCACCTGCGCCGCCGTCCAACCACAGGCAGCCCGTGGTAAACGGGTCGCGGCCAAAGCCTCGAGTATCAGGGCAGCAGCCCACCGCGGCTCCCGCGCTTCCGGCGGCGCCGGCTTCGGCTTCGGCAACAGCCCAGCCGACATTGGGGCAGCGGGTGATCGGCTCGCGGACGTACGCGGAGCAGCGGCAGCTGGCACCGCGCAATGACGTCGGGGACGGCGTGGTGGCTCGTATCGTCGATCACCTCGCGGCGGGCACCGGGCGGGACTCGGTGGCGAACGTCGCACGGCTGCTCGGGGAGACACCCGACAGGACGGTCCTGCTCATGCAGGCGGTGAAGAGCCTGCTCAACGTGGAGCAGACGGACGTCATCACGCTGAAGGACGGCGACCGTACGGTCGAACTGAATGTGGCGCTGCTGGAAGAGCAGTTCCTCGAGGAGGATGAGCCGTGACGGCGAAGGTCAGCCGGGCCAGGCGACGGCAGATCATCGACGCCCTGGGCCACGGGACGGTGCCGCGCAACGGCCTGGACCTGTTCGCGGTCGGCATGGAGCGGTTCGAGAAGGCGCTCGACGACGACCTTGCCGCGGTCACGGCGGGAGGTGCGGGCTTCAAGGCGGTCCGGGGCGAGTACGGCTCCGGCAAGACGTTCTTCGCCCGCTGGCTGGCCGAAAGGGCCAAGCGGAAGAAAATGGCGGCAAGCGAGATCCAGATCTCGGACCGGACGACGCCCCTGCACCGGCCGGAGACCGTCTACCGGTCGCTCATCGGCGGCCTGAGCACGGCGACCTTTCCGCCGAGCGCGCTACGGGACATCGTGGACACCTGGCTGCTCGCGCTCGAGAACGACACCGGCGTCGAGAAGGACGACCGGCGGGCGATGACGACGGCGGTGGAGGAGCTCATCGAGTCGCGGCTCGCCGAGACCGCCAAGAACGCGCCCGCGTTCGCGACCGCGCTGCGCTTCTACCGGCGGGCTCGGCTGGCCGGTGACAACGCGACGGCGGACGGCCTGCTCGCGTGGGTGGGCGGAGAGCCGCATGTCGCGTCGAGCATCCGCCGTTACGCCGGGCTCAAGGGCGACGTCGACTCGACCGCGGCCCTGCACTTTCTGCAGGGGCTGCTCGTGGTGCTGCGCGACTGCGGCTATGCCGGGCTGCTGGTCGTGCTCGACGAGGTCGAGACCCTCCAGCGGATGCGCAGCGACAACCGCGACCGGAGCCTGAACACTCTCCGGCAGCTCATCGACGAGATCGACAAGGGCCGGTTCCCCGGCCTCTACCTGGTCATCACCGGCACCCCCGCCTTCTACGACGGCCGGCAGGGCGTGCAGCGGTCCCCGGCCCTCGCGCAGCGGCTGCACGTCGACTTCAAGACCGACGCGCGGTTCGACACCGCCCGCGCGGTGCAGATCCGGCTCACCGGGTTCGACCGCGACAAGCTGGTCGAGCTGGGCTGCGCCGTACGCGACCTGTACGCCCAGGGGGATCCGGCCGAGCAGCGCATAAGGAGCCGGGTCGACGACGCGTACATCAAGGATTTGGCCGACGCCGTCGCCGGGCACCTGGGAGCCGGGGTGGCGCCCCGGGTCTTCCTGCGCAAGCTCGTCGCGGACGTGCTGTATCGGGTCTCGGACCATGAGGACTTCGACCCTCGCAGGGACTACCGGGAGGTCGAGGTCGCGGAGAGCGAGCTGAACGACGAGGAGCTCAACGCGCTGCGCCGCGGCCGGGCAGCGGTCTGCGCGGACGACGTGGAGCTCGACCTGCCGTGAACCCGCCCACGCCGGCACTGCACCCGACGATCGCCTACCACCTCACCAACACGCTGGGCTGGCGGACGCTGCGGCCGCTGCAGGCAGAGGCGCTCGGCCCGGTCGGCGCGGGAAAGGACGCGGTGCTGATCGCGCCCACGGCGGGTGGCAAGACCGAGGCCGCCGTGTTCCCGCTGCTGTCCGTTATGGAGGAGCAGACCTGGACCGGGCTGTCGGTGCTGTACGTCTGCCCGCTGAAGGCCCTGCTCAACAATTTGCTGCCGCGCCTGCAGGCGTACGCGGGGTGGCTCGGCAGGCGGGCAGAGCTCTGGCACGGCGACGTGTCCCGCTCGCGCCGCCAGGCGATTTTGCGCGATCCACCCGACATCCTGCTGACCACTCCCGAGTCCCTGGAGGCCATGCTCATCAGCGCCGGTGTGGACCACCGGCGTCTACTGGCGGATCTGCGGGCCGTGGTGGTCGACGAGGTCCACGCCTTCGCCCGGGACGACCGTGGCTGGCACCTGCTCGCAGTTCTCGAGCGGCTCACCCGGCTGGCCGGGCGGCCGCTCCAGCGAATCGGCCTGTCGGCGACCGTGGGCAATCCCCGTACGCTGCTGTCCTGGCTCCAGGGGTCGGGCGCGGGAAGCCGCCCCGCCGAAGTGATCGCGCCGGAGACGGGAGCCGACCATGGCGCCGCCGACGTGGAGCTGGACTACGTCGGCTCCGTCGCCAACGCCGCCCGCGTCATCGCGGCCCTGCACCGGGGCGAAAAGCGCCTCGTCTTCTGCGACTCCCGCAAGATGGTGGAGGAGCTCGGCCAGGTGCTGCGTGACCTCGGCGTCACGACGTTCCTCTCCCACTCCTCACTGTCGGCCCAGGAACGCCGGCGCGCGGAGGAGGCATTCGCCCAATCGCGCGACTGTGTCATCGTCTCGACGTCCACGCTGGAGCTGGGTATCGACGTCGGAGACCTCGACAGGGTGATCCAGATCAACGCGCCCTGGTCGGTGGCCTCGTTCCTGCAGCGGCTCGGCCGTACGGGCAGGCGCTCCGGGGTCCGGCGCAACTGCCTCGTCCTGGCCCTGACCACGGACGACCTGCTCGCCTCCGCGGGACTCCTGCTGCTGTGGAGCAAGGGATACGTCGAACCCCTGGAACCGCCGCCCGCGCCCCGGCACATCGTCGCGCAGCAGCTCCTCGCGCTCGCCCTGCAGGAGGGACGGATGGGGGACGCCCTGTGGCCCGACTGGTGGCGGGGCCTCGGCCCCTTCGCGGAGCGGCACGCGCAGCCGGTGCTCGACCACCTCATCGAGAAGGGCTTCGTCGAGCGCGACGGTGGCACACTGTTCGTCGGCCCTCAGGCCGAACAACGCTTCGGACGCCGGAACTTCCTGGATCTCACCGCGGTGTTCACGGCCCCGCCGGAGTTCACCGTCCTGCGCGGCAACGTCGAGATCGGCCGGACGGACCCCGCGCTGCTGACCACCGCCGTGACGGGGCCGCGCCTGCTGTTGCTGGCCGGCCGTACGTGGGTGGTGGACTGGATCGACTGGAAACGACGGCGCTGCTTCGTCCAGCCCGTGGAAGGAGGCGGGGGCAAGGCCCGCTGGGCGACCTCCATGACGGGCGGCGCATCGTTCGCCCTGTCGCGGGCCATGCGGGACGTGGTGCTCGGCGCCGATCCTCCGGTCAAGCTCACGCGCCGGGCGGTGAGCGGACTGGCGCGGATACGCGAGGACCATCGGGACCTCGTCCACCCCGACGGCACGGTGATCGTGCGGAGGGATGGCGACCTGTTGTGGTGGACCTGGGCCGGGTATCGCGCCAACGCCACCCTCAAAGCCACCCTCGGCCCTCTCGCCGATCAGACGCAGCGCGTGGACGACCAGCACGTCAGGCTGCGAAACGACCTGACCGGCACGGGCCGGCGGAAAAATCTCGCCGGCAAGCTGAGCCCGCCCGAGGTCGACGAGCGTGCGCTGAACGGACTCAAGTTCAGCGCGCTGCTGCCGCGCGACCTCGCCGTCGAGACGCTGGCCGCACGTCTGGCCGACTACCCCGCAGCGGCCGCCGTGCTGTCCGAACCGGTCCAGCTTGTGCAGGCGAATCGTGTGTGAGCGACCAACCCGGGTCGGCGTCGTACGAGAGGCACACCGGCGGTGTGGACTATGCTCGCGTCGTTCGTAAGATGAACTCTCGTTCGCCAGGCGAACAGAGAGGAGACGGCATGGGGTCGGCCTTCGTCTACGCCGCGGCGCGAACGCCGTTCGGCAAATTCAACGGCGCGCTCGCGGATGTCCGCCCGGACGATCTGGCGGCCACGGCCTTGCGCGGCGTGCTGGCGAAGCTCCCCGGACTGGATCCGGCGGAGATCGGCGACGTGGTGTGGGGCAACGCCAACGGCGCGGGTGAGGACAACCGCAACGTCGGCCGGATGGCCGTGCTGCTGGCCGGGCTGCCGGTGACGGTCCCGGCGACCACGGTGAACCGGCTGTGCGGGTCGAGCCTGGACGCCGTGATGATCGGCTCGCGTACGGTCGAAAGCGGCGACGCCGACATCGTCGTCACCGGCGGCGTGGAGTCGATGACGAGGGCGCCGTGGGTGCTGCCCAAGCCGTCGCGGGCCTTCCCCGCCGGGGACGTGACGGCGGTCTCCACCACGCTCGGCTGGCGGCTGGTGAACCCGCGCATGCCGGAGGAGTGGACGGTCTCCCTCGGCGAGGCCAACGAGCAGCTCGGTGAGCGGTTCGGCGTCTCGCGCGAGCGGCAGGACGCCTTCGCCGCGCGGTCCCACGCGCTGGCCGACGCGGCCTGGAACGACGGCTTCTACGACGACCTGGTCGTCCCGGTCGAGGGCGTCACCCGGGACGAGGGCATCCGGCCGGGCACGACGCCGGAGATCCTCGCCGGGCTCAAACCGGCCTTCCGGCCCGGCGGCACCATCACGGCCGGCAACGCCTCCCCGCTGAGCGACGGCGCATCCGCGGTCGTGCTCGGCTCGGAGGCCGCCGCCGCCCGGATCGGCACCGACCCGATCGCCCGCGTCGCGGGCCGGGGCGCGTGCGCGCTCGAACCGCAGATGTTCGGGTACGCGCCGGTCGAGGCCGCCAACCGGGCGTTGCGCCGGGCCGGCATCGGCTGGGACGACGTCGGCGCGGTTGAGCTGAACGAGGCGTTCGCCGTCCAGTCGCTGGTGTGCCTGGACGCCTGGAAGATCGACCCCGAGATCGTCAACACCAGGGGCGGCGCGATCGCCATCGGCCACCCGCTGGGGGCCTCGGGCGGGCGCGTGCTCGGCACGCTCGCGCACGTGCTGCGCGAACGCCGGCAGCGGTGGGGCGTCGCGGCCATCTGCATCGGCGTGGGCCAGGGCCTGGCCGTCGTGCTGGAGAACGTGAGCGCGTCATGACCACCGTGTTCACCGACCCCGACGAGGCCGTCGCGGGCATCGCGGACGGCTCCACCGTGCTGATCGGCGGCTTCGGCATGGCCGGCATGCCCGTACGGCTCATCGACGCGCTCATCCGGCAGGGCGCGACCGACCTGACCGTGGTCAGCAACAACGCGGGCAACGGCGACACCGGATTGGCGGCGCTGCTGGCCGCGGGCCGGGTACGCAAGATCATCTGCTCCTTCCCCCGGCAGAGCGACTCGTGGGTGTTCGACGGCCTCTACCGGGCCGGAAAGATCGAGCTGGAGCTCGTCCCGCAGGGCACCCTGGCCGAGCGCATGCGCGCGGCCGGGGCCGGCATCGGCGCCTTCTACTGCCCCACCGGAGTCGGCACCCCGCTCGCCGAGGGCAAGGAGACGCGCGTCATCGACGGCCGGACCTACGTGCTGGAGTATCCGATCAAGGGCGACGTCGCCCTCATCGGCGCCCACGTGGGCGACCGGATGGGCAACCTCGTCTACCGCAAGACCGCGCGCAACTTCGGGCCCGTCATGGCGACCGCGGCGGCGCTGACGATCGCGCAGGTGCACCACGTCGTGGAGACCGGCGCGCTCGACCCCGAGGCCGTGGTCACCCCCTGCATCTACGTCGACCGGATCCTGGACCTCAGCGCGGTGGAGGGGACGTCGTGAGCACCGTCATGAGCACCGTGGAGCACCTCGACCGCGGCCCGCTCGGCCGCGACGAGCTGGCCGCCCTCGTCGCCCGGGACATCCCGCCCGGGTCCTTCGTGAACCTCGGCATCGGCCTGCCCACGACGGTCGCCGACCACCTCCCGCCGGACTCCGGGGTCGTCCTGCACACCGAGAACGGCATGCTCGGCATGGGGCCCGCCGCCCGGGGCGACGAGATCGACCCCGACCTCGTCAACGCCGGCAAGATCCCCGTCACCGAGCTGCCGGGGGCGTCGTACTTCCACCACGCCGACTCGTTCGCCATGATGCGCGGCGGCCATCTCGACGTGTGCGTGCTCGGCGCGTTCCAGGTCTCCGAGCGCGGCGACCTGGCCAACTGGCACACCGGCGACCCCGGCGACATCCCCGCCGTCGGCGGCGCGATGGACCTGGCGATCGGCGCCAAGCAGGTGTTCGTCATGATGACGCTGTTCACCAAGGACGGCACGCCCAAGCTCGTCCCCGAGTGCACCTATCCGCTCACCGGATTGGCCTGCGTGAGCCGCCTCTACACCGACCTGGCCGTCTTCCACATCGGCCCGGAGGGGGTCACCGTGACCGAGACGTACGGCACGAGCGTGGCCGAGCTCGCCTCCCGGCTGGAGGTCGCCGTACGCCCGGCCGGGAGCCGTGACCGGACGAAAGGGGCGATAGTCTCCCATGTTCATCCGGCAGCCGATCACGCGGACCACCTATGAGGAGTGGCAGGCGGTGTGGCGCGAGACGCTCGCCGTCAACCTCGTCGGGCCGGCCAACGTCACCTGGAACGCCGTACGGCACATGGGTCCGGGCGGCAGGATCGTCAACGTCTCCTCGCGCGGCGCCTTCCGCGGGGAACCGGACTGTCCCGCCTACGGCGCCAGCAAGGCGGGCCTGAACGCGCTGGGCCAGTCGCTCGCCGTCGCCCTGGCGCCCCTCGGCATCGCGGTGGCCACCGTGGCGCCCGGGTTCGTCGAGACCGACATGGCCGAGGAGCACCTCCGGCCGCCGCGGGGCGACGAGATCCGCGCGCAGAGCCCGTTCGGGCGGGTGGCCAGGCCCGAGGAGATCGCGGCCGCCGTCCTGTATCTGGCGTCGCCGGAGGCCGAGTGGGCCAGCGGCGCGATCCTCGACCTCAACGGCGCCTCCTACCTGCGCAGCTAACCGGTCGGCCCGTACTTCACGAGGATCTTTTCGAGCCTGCTCACGACCGGCCGCCAGCTCGGGGGCAGGCTGTAACGGGTGGCCCGGTGGCCCTTGTAGGCCAGGTAGTAGGCGAGGAAGTCGGCCCCCTGCGGCGGGGGCTCGGAGCTGCCGAGCCGCAGATGCTCCAGCGAGCCGAGCAGGCCGCGCCACTCGCCGGCGGTCAGGCAGCGGCGGACCGCGGGGCCGGTGCGGCGGCTCAGCACGGCGCAGCGGTCGGTGTAGACGGCCACCCGGTTGCGCAGCCCGGCGAAGCCGCCCTCCTCCCGCAACTCCACGAGCACCTTGGCGGGTTTCGTGGCCGTCTCCGCGGCAGGTGCGACGGCCAGGACGGGCGCGGCCACCAGCGGCAGCAGCGCGACACGCGACATCTTCATGCCCTCTATTACGCAGCGCGGCGCCCTCCGGCTCACGGCCGACACGCGGACGCGCCCTCCCGTCGCCGCCAGGGTGCCGGCCCCGGGAACGGATCAGCGCCGGGCGTCCCCGCGCCCCCGACGGGAGCTTGCGCGGTGCCGCCGGACGCACCACACGACCACGGCGGTCACGACGGCCGCCGCGACGACGGCCGCGACCGCGCCGCCGAGGGCCGACCGCACCTGCTCGTACGCCGCCCCGGCGAAGAAGCCCAAAAGGGTGTAGCCGACGCCCCACAGCACCCCGCCCACGGCGTTGAACAGGAAGAACCGCCGGTAGCTCAGGCGCGACACCCCGGCCAGGGTCGGCATCAGGGCACGCAAGAACGCGAAGAACCGCGCGATGAGCACGGCCTGCGCACCCCACCGGCGGATGAGCTCCTCGGCCCTTTCCACCCGGTGGCGACGGCGGCGCAGCACCCGGGCACGCAGGATGCCGGGGCCGAGTTGGCGGCCGATGACGTAGCCCACGCTGTCGCCGGCGATCGCGGCCAGCGTCACCACGAGCCCGAGCCAGTACACCGACAGCCTGCCCTGGGCGGCGAGCACCCCGCCCAGCACGACGGCCGTCTCTCCCGGCACGACGAACCCCACGAACAGCGCGTCCTCGGCGAAGACCAGCGCGGCCACGACCGCGTAGAGCACCCGGTCCGGCAGGCTCCACAGCCAGTTCATGATCGCGTCCACGTGTCCTCCCGCCCCTCGGTTGTCCTGTCCCCGGGGAGGTGCGCTTACGCGCGGCGCACGGGCGGGTGTGGTCCGCTGTGTTCCCGCCGCCCGGTCAGGCGTCCATGCCCTTGCGCAGCAGGGCCCACGCGCGGGCGGCGGCGACGCGCCGGGCCGGCGCGGGCCGCATCGTGAGGACCGCGGCGAGCATGCCGACGGCCAGGATGAGGTCCTCGGTGGTGAGGTCCGCGCGCACCTGCCCGGCGCGCCGGGCCTCGGCGAGCTTGCCGTCCAGCACCGCGGCCACGCGGTCGCGTACGGCCAGGATGCGCGGGTCGTCGGCGGACGCGCTGACCATCTCGATGAACGCGGTCGAGGCGATGGTCTGCTCGGTGATCAGAGCGAGCACGTCGTCGAGCGTCGAACAGGGCTCGGCCGCCAGCGCCTCGAGCTCGGCGACGCCGTCCTCGAACACGGCCAGGGCGAGGCTGGTGCGGTCGGGGAAGTGCCGGTAGAGGCTGCCCTGTCCGACCCCGGCGGCGCGGGCGACCGCGCTGAGCGGCGCGTCGTACCCGGCGGAGGCGAACACTTCACGGGCCGCGGCGATCAGCGCCGCCCGGTTCTCCGCTGCGGCGCTGGGCCCCCTGTTCGTCCGGCGCGCGACAGCCATACGGCCAGGATATCAACCGGACAGCAATGTCCGATTTTTCGACATCTCACTCATCTTTAGTCGACATATCGCAGTCAGGATGGCTACGATGATCCGGACATCATTGTCCGGTTGAACGGGCGTAGGCGTCCCCCCGTCACCCGCCGATCGGAGGGAACGCGATGAACACGCCGGGGCAGGCGTGAACAGGGCCGCGAACAAGGCCGTGACCCCGGCACGACCGGCCTTCCCTCCGGGCGGACCGCGGCGCCCGGCCGCCACTACACGAGGAGTTGCCGAATGAGTGCCGACGAGCGGGTCCTGACCTACCCGATTCCCAACGACGCGGCGCTGGATCCGCCCGCGGAGTGGGCCGAGCTGCGCGCGAGATGTCCCGTGGCCCACGTCACGCTGCCCAGCGGCGACCGTGCGACGCTGCTGACCCGCTACAAGGACGTCAAGCAGGTGCTGGCCGATCCGCGCTTCACCCGCCTGCTCAACGCGCCCGACGCGGCCCGGCTGACGGCGGACGGCGGCGGGGTGTTCAGCGGCGAGATGGCGGCGATCATCCCCGACGGCGGCGAGGAGCACCAGCACTGGCGGCGCCTGGTCGGCAGGTGGTTCACCGCCAAGCGCATGAACGCCATGCGGCCCGCCATGACCCGGATCGCCGAGGATCTCGTCGACGACATGGTCAAGCGCGGCGCGCCGGGCGACCTCAGGGCGAGCCTGGGCTTCCCGCTTCCGGTCTACGTCATCTGCGACATGCTCGGCGTGCCCGCCGCCGATCGGGACCGGTTCTCGTACTGGTCGGACACCCTGCTCAACCTGACCCGGTACGGCAAGGCCGAGACCGAGGCCGCGCAGGGCGAGTTCTTCCAGTACATGTCCGACCTGGTCGCCGCCAAGCGCGCCGAGCCCGGCGACGACCTGCTGAGCGAGCTGATCTCGGCCGGCGGCCCCGAGGAGGGCGGGCTGTCCGAGCTGCAGATCCTGGTCACCGGCATGGCGCTGCTGGTGGCCGGGCACGAGACCACCGCCAACATGATCGGCAAGATGGTCGCCATGCTGCTCGCCGACCGGTCCCGGTGGGAGCGGCTGCTGGCCGATCCGTCGCTGATCCGCACCGCGGTGGAGGAGTCGCTGCGCTTCGACGCCAACGCCGGCTTCGGCCTGCCTCGCTATCTGACCGCGGAGATCGAGGTCGGCGGCACGATTCTGCCCCGGGGCACGACGGTCATCTGCAGCATGGCCGCCGCCAACCGCGACGAGACCGTGTTCGCGAACGCCGCCGAGATGGACCTGACCCGTAGCCCGAACACCCACCTGGCCTTCGGCTCCGGCGCGCACTCCTGCCTGGGGCAGGCGCTGGCCCGCACCGAGCTGCAGGTGGTCTTGGAAGTGCTGCTGCGCAGGCTGCCGACGCTGGAGCTGGCCGTGCCCGTGGAGAAGCTGGAACGCGTGGAAGGGCTGGCCGTCGGCGGCCTGCGCGAGGTCCCGGTCCGCTGGTGACCACAAGGCCCGATCGGCAAGGAGGAACGCACATGAAGGTCATCGTCGACGAGGCGAAGTGCTGCGGCGCCGGGCAATGCGTGCTGACCGCGCCGGAGGTGTTCGACCAGCGTGAAGAGGACGGCGTCGTCGTACTGCTGCAGCCCGCGCCCGCGGAGGACCTGCACGCGGCGGTGCGCGAGGCCGCCGCCATGTGCCCCGGCGCCGCGATCCGGCTGGACGAGGACGCCTGACCGGCGCGCGCGTCCCGGGATTAGGCCCGGGTGCGCGGCGGCGCGGTGCTGTCGCGGACCACCAGGCGGACGGGGACGAGGTCGGTGCCGGGCCGGGCCGCGCCGCCCTCGCGGATCTGCCGCAGGACGCCCTGGACGCAGCGCCGGCCGACCTCCGCGAAGTCCTGGTGGACGGTCGTCAGCGGGGGGATGAAGCAGGAGGCGTCGGGGATGTCGTCGAAGCCGACCACGCTGACGTCGTCGGGCACCGTGAGCCCCCGCTCGTGCAAGGCGCGCAGCAGGCCGAGGGCCATCTGATCGTTGGAGGCGAACACCGCGGTGCAGCCGGGTTCGCCGGCCAGCGCGAGCCCGGCGGCGTACCCCGACTCCGCCGACCAGTCGCCGTGCAGCGGCGGGGGCACCGGCCGTCCGGCCTCCTCCAGGGCCCGCCGCCACGCCTGGGCGCGGCGCTGGCTGGCGAAGGACGTCTCCGGGCCGGTGACGTGCCAGACCGTGTGGTGGCCCAGGTCGAGGAGGTGGCGTACGGCGAGGCGGGCGCCCTCGGCCTGGTCGGTGTCGACCACGCTGTAGCGGTCCCCTGCGTCGGAGTCCACGACGACGACGTGGACGTCCGGGGGCAGCGTCACGGTGCCGGCGTCGAGCAGGTGGACCTCGATGATGACGATGACGGCGTCGACGGCCAGCTCGCCCATCCGGGTGAACGCGCCGAGCACGTTGTCCTGGGTGGGAATGCCGATGGGGATCAGCGTGATCGCGTAGCCCTCGGCCGCCGCGTGGGTGGCGATCGCCTCCACCGTGCGGCTGTTGCCCGTCGAGGAGAGCCCGAAGAGGATCACGCCGATCGTGTTGAACTGCCCGTACCGCAGCGCCCTGGCGGCGCTGTTGGGCCGGTAGCCCAGCTCCCGCATCGCGGCGAGCACCTGCTCGCGCGTCGCGCCGACGACCCCGGGATGGCCGTTGGCGACCCGGGAGACCGTCTGGGACGACACGCCCGCGAGCCGGGCCACGTCCGCCATGGAGACCCGCTGCTTGCGGCGCCCTCCCGGGATGCCCGAGCCGCCCCGCTGCGCACCGCCGATCGGCACCCTGACCTGCCGGGCCGGGCCGTCCGAGTCCATCTGTCGCTCCCGCCTGCTCGCCCCGTCGCCGGAGATCGTACGCCGTGATCAAGCCGGTTGTGACGCGGGGAGCCTTGACCCCGCGTGTGGCGGGTGCCACGATACCGCAGCGGAAGTTTACGTAAACATAACCTCGGCGATTCGAGAGGTTACCCTCCGCAACGATGAGCCGTGCTCGTTCGCTCGTGATGTTCACGTAAACACGACAGCGTCGGCGGACCCGCCGCGGAGAGGGGAGCGACCGGTGGTCTCGGCAGGGCATACGAACGGCGTCTGGGCCGCCGGACGCCGGTCATGGACCGGCTGGCGGTTCGTCGGGCCGTTCATGGCGGTGTTCGCGCTGGTCTTCCTGGCCCCCATCGCGTACTCGATCTATCTGAGCCTGTTCCGGACGCGGCTGATCGGCGGGACGGCCTTCGTCGGCGCGGACAACTACCTGAAGGTCCTGCAAGACCCGCGGTTCTGGTCGGCGTTCGGGCGCGTCGCCCTCTTCCTGGTCGTCCAGGTGCCGATCATGCTGTTCCTCGCGCTGCTGATCGCGCTCGCGATCGACAGCGGCCGGCTGTACGGGGCGGCCTTCTTCCGGATCTCGGTGTTCCTGCCGTACGCGGTGCCCGCGGTCGTCGCCACGCTGATGTGGGGCTTCATGTACGGGACCAGGTTCGGCCTGATCGGCAACATCGACGAGGCGTTCGGGATCTCGCTGCCGGACCCGCTGTCGCCCGATCTGGTGCTCGCGTCCATCGGCAACATCGTGACCTGGGAGTACGTGGGCTACAACATGCTGATCCTCTATTCGGCGCTGCGGGTGGTGAACCCCTCGCTGTACGAGGCAGCCGCGATCGACGGGGCCGGCCAGCTCCGGATCATCTGGGCGATCAAGCTCCCCGCCCTGCGCGGCGCGCTGCTGATCGCGACGATCTTCTCGATCATCGGCAGCTTCCAGCTGTTCAACGAGCCGAGCATCCTCAAGACGATCGCGCCGAACTCGGTCACCACCTACTTCACGCCGAACTACTACGCCTACTCGCTGTCCTTCGCGGGCCAGCAGTACAACTACTCGGCGACCGTCGCCATCGTCATGGGCGTCATCACGATGATCGTCGCATATCTCGTGCAGCTGCGCGGCATGCGGAAGGCGGCCTGAGTCATGGCGGCCTCCACCCCCGTCGCCGGCCGGACGTCCATCCCGGGCCGCGGCCCCCTGGTGATCCGGCGCCGCCACCGCTCCCCGGGCGGCCGCCGCAGCGCGACGCTGACCGTGCTGACCTCGCTCATGCTCGTCTACACGCTGCTCCCCCTGGTGTGGCTGGCGATCAACGCCACCAAGACCCAGGAGGGGCTGCTGGGCTCCTCCGGCCTGTGGTTCGCCCACGACTTCGCGCTGTTCGGCAACATCGCCACGACCTTCACCTACAAGGATGGGATCTTCGTCCGCTGGCTGCTCAACACGCTGCTGTACGTGGTCGCCGGGGCGGGCGGGGCGACCCTGCTGGCGACGCTCGGCGGCTACGGGCTGGCGAAGTTCGACTTCCCCGGCAAGAAGGCGGTGTTCGCCGTCGTCATCGGGGCGGTGGCGGTGCCCGGCACCGCGCTGGCCGTCCCCACCTTCCTGATGTTCGCCAATCTGGGCCTGACCGACACCCCGTGGGCGATCATCATCCCGTCGCTGGTCTCCCCGTTCGGCCTCTACCTGATGTGGACCTTCGCCGCCGACGCCGTGCCGAAGGAGATCCTGGAGTCGGCGCGGGTGGACGGCTCTGGCGAGTTCCGCACGTTCTTCCGCATCAGCCTGCCGCTGCTCGCGCCCGGGCTGGTCACGGTGCTGCTGTTCAACGTGGTCGCGACCTGGAACAACTACTTCCTGCCGCTGATCATGCTGAAGGACCCCGACTGGTATCCGCTCACCGTCGGGCTCAAGGAGTGGAACCAGCAGGCGCTCACGGCGGGCGGCGAGGCCGTCTTCAACCTGGTGATCACCGGATCGCTGCTCACCATCATCCCGCTGATCGCGGCGTTCCTGCTGCTGCAGCGCTACTGGCAGTCGGGCCTGGCCGCGGGAAGCGTCAAGGAATGACCGGCAGGAAACGACCGGCGTCCGTCCCCCCGGACAACCCAGCCGGATAACCCACAGACCCGGCTAACCCAGAAAGGCACCGCCCATGTCCCTGACCCGCCGCCGCGCCCTCCTGCTGGGCGCGGCCCTGACCGTGTCGCTCACCGCCGCCGCCTGCGGCTCCGGCGACGGGGGCGCAGCCACGGACGCCGGCGCGCCCGCCGCGTCCGCGACCGTCTCCGCCGCCGACATCCAAAAGGCCCTGGACACCGGCGGCTCCATCACCGTCTGGGCGTGGGAGCCGACGCTCACCCAGGTCGTCGCGGACTTCCAGGCCAAGTATCCGAAGGTCAAGGTCAACCTCGTCAACGCCGGCACCGGCAACGACCAGTACACCGCCCTGCAGAACGCGATCAAGGCCGGCTCCGGGGTTCCGGACGTCGCCCAGGTGGAGTACTACGCCCTGCCGCAGTTCGCCCTCGCCAAGTCGCTCACCGACCTCGGCGCGTTCGGCGCCGGCTCGCTGGACGGCACCTTCACCCCCGGCCCCTGGAACTCCATCCACCTCGGCGGCGGGATCTACGGCCTGCCCATGGACTCCGGCCCGATGGCGCTGTTCTACAACAAGGAGGTCTTCGACAAGTACCACCTCAAGGTGCCCGCGACCTGGGACGAGTTCGCGGCCGAGGCGGAGAAGCTGCACAAGGCCGACCCGAAGGCGTACATCACCAACGACACCGGCGACGCGGGCTTCACCACCAGCATGATCTGGCAGGCGGGCGGCAGGCCGTACACGGTCGACGGCACCACCGTCGGGATCGACTTCGCCGAACCGGGCACGCAGAAGTTCACCGCCACCTGGCAGAAGCTGATCGACGGCAAGCTGCTCGCGCCGGTCACCAGCTGGAGCGACGAGTGGTACAAGGGCCTGGGCGACGGCACCATCGCCTCCCTCGTCATCGGCGCGTGGATGCCGGCCAACCTCGAGTCCGGGGTGAAGGCCGGTGCGGGCAAGTGGCGCGTCGCGCCCATGCCGCAGTGGGAGCCCGGCGGCGGGGCCACCGCCGAGAACGGCGGCAGCTCGCTCGCCATCCCCGAGGCGAGCGCGAACAAGACCCTCGCGTACGCCTTCGTGAAGTACGCGACCGTCGACGAAGGGGTGCAGACCCGGATCGCCGGCGGCGCATTCCCCGCCACCACCGCCCAGCTCCGGGACCCGAAGTTCCAGGACAAGGAGTTCCCCTACTTCGGCGGCCAGAAGGTCAACCAGGTGCTCGCCGAGTCGGCCTCCCAGGTCGTGAGCGGCTGGTCCTACCTGCCGTTCCAGGTCTACGCCAACAGCATCTTCAACGACACGGTCGGCAAGGCGTACACCTCGTCCACCACCCTGCAGGACGGCCTGAAGGCCTGGCAGGACGCCTCCCTCAAGTACGCCGAGGAGCAGGGCTTCACCGTCAAGTAGCCCCTCGGGCCCCTCCCCCGGGC
>JADGHC010000549.1 GCA_019689655.1 Microbispora sp. | reverse complement strand
GCATCGCTGAGAGCGTCTCTGCGGCCCTGTCGGGGGCGGGTTGGATGTCAGGGTCTCGGTGGGCTGTCATCGCGTCTCCTGGGCCGTGTGGGGGCCGTGCGGCGGGTGTTGTGTGGCGGGCCGACGCCGGGCGGTGGTGACCGCGTCGGCAGGACGGCCGGTCACGACGTCATCCTCTGCAGGGCCTGCTCCAGCAGGGTCCGGGCCTGCCGCAGGTGGGCGGCGCCGCGCAGGGTGCGGGCGTAGACCAGCAGCTCGACCGCGGCGTCGATGCACTCGATCGCGTCGTGGACGGCGCGGGCGGCCTGCTCGGGGGCGAGGGCGCGGGTCTCGGCGTGCGGGTCGCTGTCAGCCATCGGTTCGGTCTCCTTCCAGGGCGGCGCGGGCGCGCCTCCACTCCTCGTTGGGCGGCGCGGGGCGGCCGCCGGTCGGCTGGGGCGGGGGCGGCAGGTAGCGCAGGCCCTGCTCGTGTTCCCACTCGATGAACTCGGCGGCGAGCCGGTCGCGGGACACGTCGGGCACGTACGGCTCCAGGCGGCGTGCCAGCTCCCGGGCGGCGCGGTCCATCGCGGCCTGCACCTGCGGGTCACGGCCGGTCACCACAGCATCAGCTCCTCCGGCTGGGTGAGGCAGATCCACTGCTCGCCGTCCTCGCCCATGTCGTAGACGTCGGTGGCCCGGCAGTGCGGACAGCGGATGGCCTGCAGGCGCAGGTAGGGCCACGCGGCCACGTGCCGCGCCTGACGACCCTTGACGACCTGCACGGTGTCGCCGGGGCGCGGGTGGACGATGCCGCCGCACGCCATCGGCGTCCCGGTGCCGCCGCAGTGCTCGCACGGCTCCGGGGGCGGCGGCGGGCAGGTGAACACCTTGAGCTGCTGCCACGGCTTCCAGGTGACGCGGCGGCCGTCGAACTCGGTGAGCTTGGGCGGGGTGGAGTCCCAGGCGAGGCGCAGGCGCGGACGAGTGGCGGTCACGTCGGCCTCCGCAGTCCGCGGTACGGCCGCACCACCACCGTGCCGTCCGCGCGGCGCACAGCGCAGTTGCGGGGTGATCTGGGGCGCCCGGCCATGGCCACGGTGAGACCGGGCCCGGCGACGATCTGGACGGGGCGGCCGCGCTCCAGCAGCAGACACGGGTCCATGGGGCTCCTCACAGGGTGGCGCCGCAGTGCGGGCAGTAGTCGATCTGGGTGGCGCGTGCGGTGGCGGCGCGCCACCACCGCCACCACCAGGGCACGCCGGCCGCGGGGACGGCCAGGACGGTGCGCCGGTAGGCGGAGCGCAGCTCGCCGGGGGTGCGGTAGGCGTGGCCGCACTCCAGGCACACCCGGTACGCGCCGGCGTCCGGCTCGTCCACGTGGTGGGCGTAGCAGTGCACGCCGTGGCAGGCATCGGTCGGCGCGTGCTGGCTGGTGTTCATCGGCCGACCTTCCGGTTCAGATACGGCAGGTGCTCGCGCTGCAGCCGTTCCTCCAGGCGGTAGGCGGCCTCCCGGTCGGCGCACGGGTAAGCCATCCACCGCACGAACGGCTTGCCTTCCTTGTGGTGGGCCTTGGCGCGGCCGCGGAAGTCGGCGGTGCTGCCGACGTAGCAGGGCTCGTTGGCCGCGTCGAACAGGACGTACACCACGGGCGTCGGGGTCCGCGGGTAGCGCTCGGTGTCGCCGAACGGGTAGGCGCCGCGCCAGATGCCGTCCGGACCGGGGGTGTGGCGGCGCCTGGTGTGGACCGTGTGGCGGATCCGCTTGGCGCTGGCGTTGTCGGGCATGTGCCGGTTCCAGCGGAACATGAACCCGCTGGCGGCGCGCTCCTTGAGCCACAGGTAGTGCTCCAGGACCTGTTCGATGTCGATGCGGCCGGCGCGGTAGTCGCTGGCGATGCGGTGGATCACCTGCTCTTCGGTGTCGATCTGCGCGAGCGTCAGGTTGGCGATCTTCGCGGCGAGCAGGTCCACGTGCTGGAGGCTGGCGGTGTAGTCGGGGGGCGTCACGCGGGAATTCCTTTCGCTGCTATCTGGGCGGCGCGGATGCGCAATTCCTCGATCTCGGCGTCAGATCCCAATTGCTGGGCGGCCGCGTCGATGGCGGCGGTCTGGATGTGGCCGGGGGTCGTCAGGAGGTAGGCGCAGGCGCTGGCGTAGTCGAACTCGATCTCTCCGGTCTTGGTCGTCTCGTCGGGGCCTGTCGGGGGTGCTTCCACCTCAGCCCCGTGAGACCGAACCGAAGTAGAGGGACCTTGCTTGTAAGAGGGATCTAGGTAGTTAGAGGGAGTAGGGCGGGACGATTCTTCCCCCCTCTGGGGCTGAGAGGCGGGACGTTTCTTCCCCCCTCTGGTCGAGAGGCGGGACGATTCGTCCCCCCTCTGGTCGGCTTCTGGATCTTGATCAGCCGAGTTGTCCACAGCCTCATCCACACGGCCGGGGGTGTCGTCCACAGGGTCGGCAGGGCGCTCCGGGATCGCCACCATCGCCGGGAATTCCGGAAGCCGAAAGCGCATGGAATGGCCTTCGTGAGCAAATACCGGCCGCCCGTCCTTCCCTTCCGCCACCGGAATCCGAACGTCCAACCCGCGCTTCGCAAGGCGCTGGAACGCCTTTTTCAGCGCCCCGTCCCGGGCCAGCCCCGTCGCCTGCGCGATGCGGTCCACGAGCTGCAGTTCGTCGCCCCGGTGCCGCAGCATGATCCGCGTCTTCTCGTGGGAGCGCTCGGCCACGACGAACAGCACGTTCCGCTCAGCGGACGTGAGATCGGCGGCCGCCGGGGTC
The DNA here is from genome assembly GCA_019689655.1 of Microbispora sp. Taxonomy (GTDB): domain Bacteria; phylum Actinomycetota; class Actinomycetes; order Streptosporangiales; family Streptosporangiaceae; genus Microbispora. The sequence continues at coordinate 1,386 of JADGHC010000549.1, read as the reverse complement.
AGCAGCCACTCGGTCAGCTCGCCGATCAGCCGGGCGCTCACCTACGCGTTCTCCTTCTGGTTCCTCAGCCGGATCTCGTACCGGCGGGCGGTCTCGATGCACACGCCCACGTGCCAGGCGGCCTGCTTGCGGGTGAAGCCCCGCTCGCGCAGCCGCCCGTACGCGGCGACACGGCCCTGCACGGTCTGCAGCGGGTTGTCATCGGGCGGCGTGGTGTGCGCCTCGTGCAGCAGCTCGATGAGACGTCGCAGCAACTGCGTGGTGCTCTGCGCCTGCGGCGGCAGGTTCTCTGCGCTCACCGCTTGCCCCTGCGCCGGGCCAGCTCCTGCCGTGCGGCCTGCCGCTCCTCCGCCGTGAGGTCGGCAACGACCTTCCGGGCGGCGTCGTCTCCGTCCCGCCAGATGGTGCGTTGCAGCATGTCGAGCAGGTCGGCGCCGTGCGCCTCGCGGCTGGACGCGGGCCGGCCCGGGGTGGGCAGGCCGAACGCGGCGGCGACGTCGGCCGCCTCCCGCCACGCCAGCCGCGCCGCCCGCTCGACTTCGATGGCCTCGGCGGGGACGGTGGCCCCGGCGAGGTAGTAGTCGGCGCGGCGGTTGAGGGTGTCGCCGAGGGGCTTGGGCTCGCTGCGCGCAGCGGACTCGATCCATTCAGCGGTCGCCATCAGTAGCCTCCAGTTCGGTGATGTGCAGGACGATCTGCCCGCCGGGGTCGCCGTTGGCGGGCAGGCCGAGGACCCAGCAGGCGCAGTCGGTCAGCACGGGGCAGCCCGCGCAGATCTGCTTGGCGTCCCAGATGGCCTGGGTGGCGCGGTCGCCGCGGGGCGGGTCCATGACGTGGGCGCGGCCCTGGCAGGCGGCGTGGTCGCGCCAGGGCTCGTAGAGCCCGGTGGTGACGTGCCGCAGCTCGTCTGCGGTGAGGTGCCTACGCATCGGTGACCTCCCACACGCGGATGACCGCGCCGGGCACCTGGAGCGGCGCGTCGGGGTCGCCGGTGTGGACCTTGCGGGCGCGCACGTCGACCACCTGGGAGTCGTCACGCATCACCCCGGCGTCGGTGAGCGCGTCGAAGACGGCGCGCTGGAGCTTGTCGACGTCGCCGGACGACCTGGTGATCGGCCAGGTGCGGCGCCGCTTGGGCGCGGACTTGGGCTTGTCGAACACGAACGTGATGTCGCACCGGACGGGGCCCTCCAGGCGACGGAACCCGGTCGGGTGCGCGGCGGCGAGAGCGGCGTGTTTGACGGCCTCGCGCCAGGGGGCGACGCGCTTGGACTGCTCGATAAGCGCGCCGCGGCCGATATGCCGCTTGGAGCCCTGGGGCGCGGGGACGCCGTGCACGGTGATGGTGAGGGCGGGGCCCGGCCCGGCAGCCCCCTCTCCTGCTGC
>JADGHC010000037.1 GCA_019689655.1 Microbispora sp. | reverse complement strand
GAGCTGCGGGCCCACGTACGCGCCCGGCTCGCGCCGTTCAAGGTGCCCAAGGCCGTCGCCTTCGTGGACGCGCTGCCGAAGAATCCGAGCGGCAAGATCCTCAAGCGCGAGCTCCGCGAGCGCCACGCCGCCCTCGCCGACCGCATCCCCGGCCCCCGCTGAGCCGCGCCGGACCGGCGAGGTGGTCAGGAGGGGTACCCGTACCGGCCGTGGAGGCGGACGAAGCGGGCCAGCGTGAGCAGCCTGCGGGGTTCCAGGCCGATGACGGTGCGCTCGAACAGCACGACCTCCTCCCGGCCGCCGGTGCCGATCGGCTGCACCAGGCGGCCGCCGAGGCGCAGCTGCTCGACCAGCGGCGCGGGGACCGTGGGGAAGGCGGCGGAGACGATCACGGCATCGTAGGGGGCGCGTCCGGGCACCCCCCGGCTGCCGTCGCCGACGAGCACCTCCGCGTTGCGGATGCCCTGGCGGGCGAGGTTGCGCCGGGCCCCGCGCACGAGGTCGGGCCACAGCTCGACGCTGACCACGTCGGCGGCCAGGCGGGCGAGCAGCGCGGTCTGGTAGCCGAGGCCGCTGCCGACCTCCAGCACGTGCTCGCGGCCGGTGAGCGCCAGCGCGTCGATCATCGTCGCCGACAGCGACGGCTGGGTGGTGACCTGCCCGTGCGCGATGGGGATCGGCACGTCCTCGTACGCGTGGGCGACGTGCTTTGCGGGGACGAAACCGGCCCTCGGGGTCGAGCGCACGGCCGCGAGCAGGCGCTCGTCACGGACTCCCGCCGCCCGGACGGCCCGGACGAGGTCTTCGGGACAGGCGGCTGCGGCCACTTCACCACGCTCGCGTTCGAACGGCGAGCGGAGCCGTCCCCACCGGCGGCCCGCTCACCCGGGGTGATGCCCCCTCAGCCGCGCCGGAACCCGGGAAAGTGGCCGAGCGCGGCCGATCCGATTTCCCGGGCTCAGCCGCGCCCGAACGTCACCTCCGCCGTGTCGACGGTCTCCGCGCGGCGGCCGGGGGCGCTGTGATACCTCCAGTAGAGGTTCGTGTGCACGATCACCTGCTCCGGGGACGGCGCCCCGTAGGCGGTGTTGTCCTCGGTGGTGTGCGCGTCGCCGACCAGCGTCACGTCGTATCCGCGGACGAAGGCCCCGTGAATGGTCGAGCGGATGCACGCGTCGGTCTGGGCGCCCGTCACGACGAGCCGGCCCACCCCGCGCTCGGCGAGCACCGCCTCCAGGTCGGTGCCTTCGAACGAGTCGCCGTACCTCTTGTGGACGAGCGGCTCGGCGTCGTCACGGACGAGCTCCGGCACGTACTTCCAGTTCTCGCTGCCGGGCTGAAGGTGGTCGTCGGAGTGCTGCACCCAGATCACCGGCACGTCCTCCGCGCGTGCCTTGCCGATCAGGGTGTTGATGTTCGCGATCACGGCGTCGCGGTTGAAGGCCCCGGCCACCACGCCGTTTTGCACGTCGATGACCAGCAGGGCGGTGTTGGGACGGCCGGCAATGGTCGTCATGGCGATCCGTTCTCCTCGTGAGTCCTGTGCCGCCGACCCTAGACACCGCCACCGACAATTCCGCCCGCCGTCCGAAGCACCCCAAATTGGGGGGCTACATACCGATTTGCTAGCGTTCAAGACGTGCGGTTGACGAAGTTCACGGACCTGGCCTTGCGCGTCACGATGCGCCTGGCCGTCCTGGAACCGGGGGCGTCGCTCACCACCCGCCAGGTGGCCGAGGCGATGACGATCCCCTACAACCACACCGCCAAGGCCATCGCCCGCCTGCAGCACCTCGGCGTCGTGGAGGCCCGCCGGGGACGCGGGGGCGGCCTGGAACTGACCGAGTTCGGACGTACGGCCTCTATCGGCTGGCTGGTCCGCGAGCTGGAGGGAGAGGAGGAGGTCGTGACCTGCGGGGGAGACACTCCCTGCCCGCTGCGGGCGGCCTGCAGCCTGCGCGGCGCGCTGCGCGCGGCACAGCAGGCCTTCTACGCCTCCCTCGACCCGATCACGGTGGATCAGCTGGTCTCCTCGCAGTCGAGGCCGGTGCTGCTCAGTCTCTCCTGACCTGCGCGCACACGTGACACCCGCAGGTTCATCGCGGTTAATTTGCAGATCATTTACCAATTTTGGAGGATGCTCATGCTCTCCCCGGATACGGCCAGGATCGTGCGCGACACCCTGCCCGTGATCGCGGGCGCGATCCAGAAGATCACCGCCCGCTTCTACGACACGATGTTCGCCGACAACCCGGAGCTGCTGCGCGACCTGTTCAACCGCGGCAACCAGGCCAACGGCGAGCAGCGGGTCGCACTGGCCGGCTCGATCGCCGCGTTCGCGACGGCGCTCGTGGAGCGCCCCGGCGAGCCTCCCCACACGATGCTGTCCAGGATCGCCAACAAGCACGCCTCCCTCGGCGTCACCGAGGACCAGTACGCCGTGGTGCACAAGTACCTGTTCGGCGCGATCCGCGAGGTGCTGGGCGACGCCGTCACGCCGGAGATCGCCCAGGCGTGGGACGAGGTCTACTGGCTCATGGCGGAGTTGCTGATCGGCCTGGAGCGCGACCTCTACCGCGAGGCGGGCCGGGGCTGGACGCGGGCCACGGTGATCGAGCGGGTCGACCAGACGGCCGACGTGGTCTCCTTCCTGCTGCGCCCGGAGCGCCCGATGTCCTTCCGGCCGGGTCAATACGTGAGCGTCCAGGTGCCGCTGCCCGACGGGGCGCGGCAGATCCGGCAGTACAGCCTGTCGAACGCCCCGGAGCGCGGCGACTGGCGGATCACGGTCAAGCGGGTGCACGACGAGGGCGCCCCCGAGGGCGAGGTCTCCACATGGCTGCACGAGCACGTCCGGGCCGGTGACGTGCTCTCGATCTCCGCGCCCTTCGGCGACCTGACCCTGCCCGAGGGCACCGGCCCGCTGCTGCTCGCCTCGGCGGGGATCGGGATCACCCCCATGCTGGCGATGCTCGACCACCTCGCCGTCACCGGATCGGACCGGCGGGTGGTGGTCGTGCACGCCGACCGCTCCCCGGACACCCACGTCCACCGCGAGGAGCTCGCGGACCTCGTCGCGGCCCTGCCCGGCGCGACCCTGCACCGGTGGTACGAGGAGCTGCCCGCGGAGCACGCGGGCGACCCGGCCGTCGCCGCGGGACGGGCCGACCTGTCGGCCGTCGATCTGCCCGAGGGCGTCGTGGCCTGCCTGTGCGGGCCGCTGCCGTTCATGCGGGCCGCGCGCGCCCAGCTCATCGAGCGGGGTGTGCCCGCCTCCGCCATCCACTATGAGGTGTTCGGCCCCGACCTGTGGATCGCCGCGGCCTGATCGCCGTACGCGTCAGCGCAGCAGGCCGACCCCGGCGTAGCCGTCCACGCCGGGGATCCTCGGCGGCCTCGGCTCGCCGGGCTCGGGCCGCCAGTCCTCCGTCACGACCAGGCCCGGCTCGACCAGGTCGAACCCGTCGAAGAAGCGCAGCAGTTCCGCGCGGGTCCGCGGGATGACCGCCCCGGCGGAGGTGGCCTTGTACAGCTCGCGTCCCTCGCGGATCTTCTCCTCGTCGAGGTCGCCGTACGATACGTGGCTGAGGGCCATCGCGCTTCCGGGGGCGAGCCGGTCGCGCAGCGTGGCGACGATGCGCTCGGCGTTCTCGGGGATGAAGTGCAGCACGGCCACCATGAGCAGGCCCACCGGCTTGCCAAAGTCGATGTGCTCGTTGATCCGGGGATCGGCGAGGATCGCCTCGGGCTCGCGCAGGTCGCCGTCCACGACGATCGTCTGGCCGTCGCCGTCCAGCAGGGCCCGGCCGTGGGCGAGCACGGTCGGGTCGTTGTCGACGTACACCACCCGGGAGTCCGGGGCCTCGCGGAGCGCGACCTGATGGACGTTCTCCTGCGTCGGCAGCCCCGCGCCGATATCGAGGAACTGGCGGATGCCCTCCCGGGCCATGAACGTCACGGCCCGGCGGATGAAGCGCCTGTTGGCCCGCACGCCCTCCCGGGCGTTCGGGGTGAGCTCGAGGAGTTTTTCGGCCGCCGCCCGGTCGACGGCGAAGTTGTCCTTGCCGCCGAGGAGGTAGTCGTAGATCCGGGCGACGCTGGGGACCGTCACGTCGATTCCCGGCGGCCCCTGCTCCATGTCCATCCGTCCTGCCCCTGATGCGCTGGTACGTCGGTCACAACGTAGCCGACGAATCAGGACTCGGCGCATCAAACGGGGGATTGACCGGCACGCGCCCGGCCGCGTGCCGGTCGGCCGGTGGCTCACTCCGGACGCTCACTCCCCGGCGTGCCGGCGACCAGGATGTCGACCGGGGCGGTGAGCACCGGATCGGCGATGAAGTCGCGCATCCAGCGGAAGCTGGCCTTCGGCGTGCGCACCTGGGTGTCGTAGTCCACGTGCACGAGCCCGAACCTGGCGGAGTAGCCCCGGGCCCACTCGAAGTTGTCCAGCAGCGACCAGCAGAAGTAGCCGCGCACGTCCGCGCCCGCCTCCATCGCGTCACGGGTCGCGGCCAGATGGTCGCGCAGGTAGTCGATGCGCCCGGTGTCCCCGAGCGTGCCGTCGTCGCCGTACCCGTTCTCGGTGATGTAGACGGGCGGCAGGTTCGGATAGCGGGAGGTCAGCCCCACGAGGGTCTCGTACAGCCCCTCCGGCTCCACCACCCAGCCGAGCCCGCTGGTGCGCGCGTGCTCCGGCGTGACGGTGCGCGCGCCGATGTCGAACGCCGTACGCCGCGCGGGGTCGGCCTCCTCGTACGGCGCGGCCTCCACGTGCAGGCGGTAGTAGTAGTTCACGCCGAGGAAGTCCACCGGCGTGCCGATGATCTCCAGGTCGCCGTCCCGGCGGAAGGAGAAGTCGGTGATCGGCCCGAACGTCTCGGCCATGTCGGCGGCGTAGGCCCCGCCGAAGAGCGGCTCGGTGAACTGCCGGTTGACCAGCAGGTCCATCCGCCGCGCGGCCTGGACGTCCTGCGGCGAGGAGGTCGCCGGCACCGTGGGCGACATGTTGAGCGTCACCCCGATCCGCTGACCCGGCCTGGCCATCTGACGCAGCCGGGTGACCGCCAGGCCGTGGCCGAGCAGCAGGTGGTGGGCCGCGGCCAGCGCGCCGTGCCCCTCCTTGGCGCCGGGTGCGTGCCGGCCCTCGCCGTAGCCGACGACGGCCGAGCAGTACGGCTCGTTGAGCGTGATCCAGTTCGAGACCGAATCACCGAGGGCGTCGTACACCACCTCGGCGTAGTCGGCGAAACGCTCGGCGGTGTCGCGTACCCGCCAGCCCCCGCGGTCCTCCAGCGCCTGCGGCAAGTCCCAGTGGTACAGAGTCACGTACGGCTCGATGTCGCCCTCGCGCAGGGCGTGCACGAGCCGCCGGTAGAAGTCGAGTCCACGCCGGTTCACCGGTCCGCGGCCGTCGGGCAGCACCCGCGGCCAGGCAACGGAGAATCGGTAGGCCCCCGCCCCCAGGTCTTTCATGAGATCGACATCCTCTTGCCAGCGGTGATAGTGATCGCAGGCGAACTCACCCGACTCTCCCCGTGCCACCGCGCCGGGTATCCGGCAGAAGGTGTCCCAGATCGAAGGCCCCCGGCCGTCGGTGTCGACGGCCCCCTCGATCTGGTACGCCGCGGTGGCCGTGCCCCACACGAAGCCGGCGGGAAAGGCCCGCCGTACGGCGAGGCGTTCGTCGGTCGCCGTCATTCTTGGTTCGCTCCAGGTTCCGTGCCCGCATCGGTGAACAGCCCGGGCACGGCGGCCGGCCGCGCGGACGATGGGACCGTTCCCCCGGAAGCCACGGGACCCGCCGAGCCGTACGGCGGGCACACACGCGGGCGGGCGGAGTTCCGCAGCGGACACCTGAACTCCCTCATCGGAGAGAAGAGGAAACGGCTGCGAGACGCGACGGCGGCCGAGCCCGTGGCAACGAGAAAGCACCGGCCGATGCCCGCCATCACACAAAAGAAGAGGGCCGGGTGTCAAGTCACAGAAATATGACGAAAGGAAATTCTGATTTTCGGTTGACGTGCCACCCGCTCGTTCCGTAGTTTCAGGGAAACCGGTTACATGAAACCGGTTACAGCGTGATGCGATAGCGTTTGGTCCGTGGCAACGATCAGAGAGCTGGCGCGCCTGTGCGGGGTGTCTCCCGCGACCGTATCCCGCGTGTTCAACAACCCCGGGGTGGTGAACGCGAAAACCAGGGAGCAGGTCTTGCGGATGGCCCGGCAGATCGGCTACCTGCCGAACCAGTCGGCCCGCACTTTGGCCACGAAGAAATCGTTCATGGTCGGCCTGGTGTGGGACACCGACCACCGCCGCCCCGGCTGGCGGCACCCGTTCTTCCAGGAGATCCTCATCGGCCTGAAGACGGCGCTCAGCGGGCGCGGCTACCACCTCCTCATGCTCGCCACCAGCGGGGAAAAGAGCCACGACGCCTACGTGCGCGCCGTGCGCAGGCACAACCTCGACGGCGTGGTGATGATCGACAGCGGCACGTGGGACCCCTCGCTGCGGCGGCTGGCCGAATCGGGCGTCCCCTGCGTCGGCCTCGACCGTCCCGTGCGGGGTCCCCGCGCCACATACGTGACCTCGGACAACGTCGGCGGCGCCCGCCTGGCCGTACGGCACCTGCACGAGCGGGGACGCCGCGCCATCGCCACGATCACCGGCCCGGCGCACACCCGGCCCGGCGCCGAGCGGCTGCGGGGCTACCGGGAGGAGCTGTCCCGGCTGGGGCTGCCGCAGCGGCCCGAGTTCGTGGTCGAGGGCGATTTCTACTTGTCGGGCGGCCACGCCGCGATGCGCCGCCTGCTGGCGGCGGACGACCGGCCCGACGCCGTGTTCGTCGCGGGCGACGAGATGGCCGTCGGCGCGCTGCACGCGATCGCCGAGGCCGGCCTCAAGGTGCCCGAGGACATCGCCCTGGTGGGATTCGACGACATCGAGGTGGCCGCGCTCATGTCGCCCGGCCTGACGACCATCGCCCAGGACAAGGCCGGGTTCGGCACCGCCGCCGCGGAGGCGGTGGTCGCGATGATCAACGGCGCGGACGCCCCGCCGCCCCGGATCCTGCCGACCAGGCTCGTCGTGCGCGGCTCGAGCTCGCCCTCGCTCTGACCCGCTCCGTCCTCCGCTCCCGAAGACGACGACCTCCGGGACGAGGGGGGCGATGCGGTGCACTCCGGCCAGTTGTATAAGCTTCCTATGTAATTCTTCCCGTCCGGAGGAACACCTGTGTCCGTCACCCCCAGCGCCGAGCCTCCCGAGGAGTCCCATGCGGTCGCGGCTGTCCTCGACGACCTCGCGGTGCTCGCCGTACGGCGGCTGTCCGCGCAGGGCGACCTCAGCCTCACGGCCGCGGCGACCCTGTCGTACCTGGAGCGCAACGGGCCGCAGCGGCTGAGCGTCCTGGCCGCGCAACAGGCCGTCACCCAGCCGTCGATGACCCAGCTCGTGCAGCGCCTCGCGCGCGAAGGCCTCGTGCGCCGGGCGGTCGACGACCTCGACGGCCGCGCGGTGCGGGTCGCCGTCACCGACGCCGGCCGCGCTCTGCTGGCCGAGCGGCGCCGCCGGCGCAGGGAGCGGCTCACCGAGATGCTCGGCGCGCTGTCCCCCGACGAGCTGCGCGAGCTGACCCGCGTCGCCGGCGAGTTCCTCCCCCTGCTCCGGCACCTGCTGCAGAGCGAGGCCGACGAGTAGGGATCAGGGCGGCTCCCCCCTCACTACGCACAGGAGGTCCGGTGAGCTCTGCTCATGCCCCCGTCTCGAATCCCTTCAAGCAGCCGAAGGCGGTCTGGGCCGTCGCCTTCGCCTGCGTGATCTCGTTCATGGGGATCGGGCTGGTGGACCCGATCCTGCCGGCCCTCAGCGCGAAGCTGCACGCCACACCCGCCCAGGTGTCCCTGCTGTTCACCAGCTACCTGGTCGTCACCGCCGTGGCGATGCTGGTCACCGGATGGGTCTCCAGCAGGATCGGCGCCAAGCGCACCCTCATCACGGGCCTGTCGCTGATCGTGGTGTTCGCCGCCCTCGCCGGGATGTCCGGCAGCATCGGCGGCATCGTCGGCTTCCGCGCCGGCTGGGGTCTCGGCAACGCCCTGTTCATCGCCACCTCGCTCGCGGTCATCGTCGCGTCGAGCAGCGGCGGCTTCGCCGGGGCGATCATCCTGTACGAGACCGCGCTCGGCATCGGCATCGCGGTCGGGCCGCTGCTCGGCGGCACACTGGGCGGCATCAGCTGGCGCGGCCCGTTCTTCGGCGTCGCGGCCTTGATGGCGATCGCGCTGGTCGCCACCGTCACGCTGGTCCGGCCCACCCCCAGGCCGGTGAAGAAGACCGGCATCTCCGACCCGATCAAGGCCCTGCGCCACCGCGGCCTGCTCGTCATGAGCCTGACCGCGCTCTGCTACAACTGGGGCTTCTTCACGGTCCTGGGCTACGCGCCGTACCCGATGGAGCTCGACGCGCACCAGCTCGGGCTCGTCTTCACCGGCTGGGGCATCCTCGTCGCGATCTTCTCGGTCTTCGGCGCCCCGCGGCTGCAGGCCCGTTTCGGCATCGCCCGCACGCTGTACGCCAACCTCGTGCTGTTCAGCCTCGACATCCTGATGATCGCGCTGTTCACCGGCAACCGGATCGTCGTGATCTGCGGCGTGATCGTGGCCGGTGTCTTCATCGGCGTCAACAACACGGTCACCACCCAGGCGGTCATGACCATCTCGCCCGTGGAGCGGCCGATCGCCTCCGCGTCGTACGGCTTCATCCGCTTCATCGGCGGCGGCCTCGCGCCCTACGTCGCGGGCAAGCTCGCCGAGCACTTCGACAACCAGCACGTGCCCTTCTACATGGGCGCCGCCGCCGTGCTCCTCGGTGTGGCGATCCTCACCACCGCGCACCGGCAGCTCGGCGAGGCCGAACGTGCCCAGGCGGCCGAGGTGGCCGCCGACCCGGCCGGCGCGCGGCGGGAGGCGCTGGAGGAGGAGGCGCTGGCCGAGGACCTCGGCTCGGCCACCTGAGCGCCGCGATCAGCGGGGGCCGGGGGCACGGCGGAAGACGAACGGCTGGCTCTCGCGGCCCGGCACCACGAACCAGCACTCGCCGGTGCCCTCGCTCGCCAGCAGCGAGAAGAACGCGTCGACGACCGTCTCGACGTCGAGGATCGGGAACCGCATCTCCTCCAGCAGCGCCCTGGCGTCCGCGTCGAGGATCGCCGTGTCCGCGAACGACGGGCACAGCCCCTGCACCCGGATGCCCGAGGGCTCCAGTTGCGGGCCGAGCGAGCGGACGAGCCCGACGACGGCGTGCTTGTTTGCCGCGTAGATGGGATCGGAGGGGATGCCGACGATCCCCGCCATGCTCGCGGTGGCCACGATCACTCCCCCGGCCCGCATCGCCGGCAGCGCGGCGTGCACGCCGAAGACGACCCCGTCGAGGTTGACGCCCATCGCGCGCCGGTAGCGGGCGAGGTCGAAATCCTCGCCGACTCCGCAGCCCGAGACGACGCCCGCGTTGAGAAAGGCGAGGTCGAGCCCGCCGTGCCGCTCGACCGCGAACGCGACCGCGGCCTGGTTGTCCTCCAGCCGCGACACGTCGGTCCGTACGAACGCGGCGCCGATCTCCCGGGCGGTGCGCGTCCCGGCCTCCGCGTCCACGTCGGCCAGCACGACGTGCGCGCCGTACGCGGCGAGGCGGCGGGCCACCCCCGCGCCGATGCCGCCGGCGCCCCCGGTGACGAGCGCGACCTTCCCCGCGATGTCGTCGGTGTTCACAGCGGCAGCCCTCCCGTCGCGGCCCTGGTCGATCCGGTGGCACGGTACGCATCGATGGTGCGCTCCGCGATGCGCATCCGGTGGATCTCGTCGGCGCCGTCGGCGAGCCGCGCCCATCGCGCGTGCTGGAACATGTGCGCCAGCGGGGTGTCGGTCGAGTAGCCGAGCGCTCCGTGGATTTGGACAGCCCGGTCGATGATCCGGTTCAGGCTGCCCGCCACGAAATGCTTGGCCATCGAGACCTCGGTGCGGAAGTCCTCACCCTTGTCGGCGGGCAGGTCCACGAGGAAGGCGGTGTTGGCGCCCCGCGCGCCCTCCGGCAGGTCGAACTCGGTCTTGGCGATCAGGATCGCGAAGTTCGCCCGGCGGGCGTTGGAGATGAACCACTTGTGCCCGTTGATCACCCACTCATCGCCGTCCTTCACGGCGTGCGTACGGATGAGCGTGGGATCGGAGCCGGCCACCTCGGGCTCGGTCATGGCGAAGCAGGACGTCTTCACCCCGTCGGCCAGCGGCCGCAGGTAGCGTTCCTTCTGCTCATCGGTGCCCCAGTGCAGCAGCGTGTGCATGTTGCCCTCGTCGGGGGCCGCGCAGTTGAGCACCCAGGGGCCGAGCCTGGTCTTGGCCGCCTCGGCCTGCACGATGGCCAGCTCGACGTGGCCGAGGCCCATGCCGCCCCACTCCTTGGGCAGGTGCGGCAGCCAGAACCCCTCCTCCTTCGCCCTGCGGCGCAGGCCGACGATCGTGCGCAGGTACTCCTCACGGTTGCGGGCCCTCTCCTCGGCGTCCTCGAACGGCTCGACCGCCGGGATCACCGTCTCCCGGATGAACGTCCGCACCCGCGCGCGTATCTCCCCGTGCTCGGGGGCGAGCGTGAAGTCGATGGCCATGGGCCTCCCTCGGCGGGGATAATGCGACTGTTATAAGAAATCAGACACTTGCCTTAAAACACCAGGCGCGGCGTCACCAGTTGCTCGACGAGTACGAGGCGCACGGCCCGCTGCCGCCGGACCGGGCACGCCGCGCGCTCGCCGCCGCGCTCGTCCGCCCGGCCGCCGCCAAGCTGGCCGACCCCGACGGCGGCCGTGCCTACCTCCACGTCATGGAACAGCTCGTCCACCGCGTGCCGCCCGCCGTCCCCGAGACCGGCGGCAGCATCGACCGCTGGCGGGAGCTGGTCGCTCCCCTGGTCCCCGCGGACGCCGTACGCCTGCATCAGCGCTTCATGGCGATCCGCATGACGTACGTGGAGCCGGCCCGGCGGGCGAGCGGCCCTCCGGCCCGGGACGACCGCCTGTTCGTCAGCCACTTGATCGACGTGGTCTCCGCGGTCCTCGGCAGCGAGGTCTCCGATGAGACCACCCGCCTGCTCGCCGAACGCGACCGGCGCCCCTGACACCCGGCCGGGGTCCATCTTTTGCCCTGTCTGGGGAATTCGCTGCCGGAATCGGCGGTGTCGGGAGGGCACACATTCCGTAGGGAGTGCCGTCAGACACGACCAAGGACGACCGCCGCGCGGCGGTGTCATCGGGCATCAGGGAATCCCTCGGCGGCCCTGATTCCGCGTCCGTCTCGCGGGTCGCGCCGGCTTCGCGCGCATCGACGAGCCCGCCACGCCATACGCGATCGGCCGAAGGGTGATCATGCCGAGTCACGCATCGCGAACAGCACGGGCCGAGGACGGCTCGCGGATCTCGACCAGACGATCACACGGACGGCTGCACCACGTCTTCGAGGCGCGGTGCGACCTGACGCCCGGGGCGACGGCGCTGGAATGCGGCGAGCTGAGGCTGACCTACGCCGCGCTGGACGCCCGGGCGAACCGGCTCGCGCATCTGCTGCGCGGCCTGGGGATCGGCTGCGGATCCCGCGTCGCGATTGTGCTGCCGAGGTCGGTGCACACGTATGTGGCACTGCTCGCGGTGGGCAAGGCGGGCGCGGCGTTCGTGCCGATCGACCCGCAGTCGCCGCCGGACCGGGTCGGCTACATCCTCGACGACGCCGGCGTCGATCTCGTGCTCACCACGGCGGACCGGTCGTTAACCGTCATCGCCCTGGGGCACCGCGTGCTCGACCTCGACGCCACCGCCGATCTCGCCGCCGCCGCGCCGGTCACCCGCCCGCCCGACGACGGCGCGGCCGACGACGACCCGATCGCGTACGTCATGTACACCTCCGGGTCCACCGGCCGGCCGAAGGGCGTCGAGGTGGCGCAGTCGAGCATCACCAACTTCCTCGCCATCGTGCCGGACCTGTACGGCGTGCGGCCGCACGACCGGGTCTACCAGGGGATGACGATCTCCTTCGACTTCTCCATCGAGGAGATCTGGCCGACGTGGGCGGCCGGCGCCGTCCTCGTCGCGGGCCCGGCCGGCTTACCCCCGTTCGGCGCGGAGCTCGCGGACTTCCTGGACCACCGCGCGATCACGATCTTCTACTGCGTCCCGACGCTGCTCGCGACGATCCCGCGTGAGCTGCCGCACGTACGCACCTTGATCGTCGGAGGCGAGCCCTGCCCGCCCCGCCTGGTGGAGCGGTGGAGCCGGGCAGGCCGCCGAATCCTCAACACGTACGGCCCCACCGAGGCGACCGTGACCGCGACCTGCGCCGAACTGCTGCCGGGGCGGCCGGTCACCATCGGCCGGCCGCTGCCGACCTACTCCGTGGTGCTGCTGGACGAGCGGCGCGAGCCGGTGCCGGACGGTGAGATCGGCGAGATCTGCATCGGAGGGCCCGGTGTCGCCCGCGGCTACGTCGGCCGTCCCGACCTGACCGCCGACCGCTTCATCGAGCATCCGCTGGCTCCCCCCGGCGGCAGGCTGTACCGCACCGGGGACCTCGGCCGCGTTACCCCGAGCGGGGAGATCGAATATCTGGGCCGCGCCGACTCCGAGGTGAAGATCCGGGGACACCGGGTGGACCTCGGCGAGATCGAGAACGTGCTGCTGGAGGACCCCGGCGTCGCCGAGGCCGTGGCCGCCCTCGTGCCCGTGCCCGGCACCGACTCCCGCGAGCTCGCCGCCTACGTCGTGCCCGCGGCGGGCGGCGGGAACGGCGAGCAGGACCTCGCCGGGCGGCTCCACGACCGGCTGCGGCGCAGGCTTCCGCCGTACATGCTGCCCTCGTACCTGGACGTCGTGGCCGCACTGCCCGCCATGGCGAGCGGCAAAGTGGACCGCGGCAAGCTGCCCCCGCCGACCGGCCGCCTCGTGCGCCCGGGGCCGGTGACGCCGGCCGAGGGCGAGCTGGAGACACGCCTGCGCGAGGTGTGGGCCGAGGCGTTCGGCATCGCCCCCGAGGAGCTGTCGGTCGAGGCGGACTTCTTCACCGACCTCGGCGGGCACTCGCTGCTGGCGGCCCGCGTGGTGTCCCTGCTGCGCGCCGGCGAGATCGGCACGGGCCTGGCGGTGCGCGACCTCTACGCCAACCCCACCGTGCGGAGCCTCGCCGCGCATCTGCGCGCCGCGCGCGGCCGTACGGGCGCGCCGCGGACGGCCGCCCCGCCCCGCCCGGCTCCCCTGCGGCACGGCGGCCGCCGGGTGGCGCGGGCCGGGGCCGCGCAGGGCGTGGTCATCTACCTGCTGCTGCTCGTGATCACCCTGCCGATCTCCGTCACGCTGTATCGGTGGACCAACCCCGCGCCGATCCCCGGGGTTCCCCGGAGGGACGAGGGGTGGCTGCTGCTGCCCAATCCGGGCACCGGCCTGCTCTCCTCACTGGCGCTGGCCGCGCTGACCGCTTATGTCTGCGTGCACTGGCTGCTGCCGGTGCTGCTCGCCCGGCCGCTCGCGGCCGGCATCCGGCCGGGCCGATATCCGCTGTGGGGCGTCACCTATCTGCGGCTGTGGACGCTGCGGCTGCTGCTGTCGGTCTCCCCGCTGCCGGTGCTGAGCGGCTCCCCCATGATGGGGGCGTACCTGCGGCTGCTCGGCGCACGGGTCGAGCCGGGCGCCACCGTCGCGACGAGCGACATCGACCTCCCGGCGATGCTGCGGATCGGCGCGGACGCCTCGGTCGGCTACCGGTCCTCCTTGCACGCGTGGCAGGTGGAAGACGGATGGGTGGTCGTCGCCCCCGTGGAAGTCGGCCCGCACGCGTTCGCCGGGAACGGCGTCGTGCTCGGGCCCGGCGCACGGGTCGGCGCCCACGCCGGGCTCGGCGACCAGTCGGCGCTGACGCGGGGCGAGACGGTGCCGGAGGGAGCGCGGTGGGCCGGATCACCGCCGAACCCCGTGGAGTCGCTCGGGCCCACGGTGGAGACGATGCTGCGCGCCCCCGCCCCGGCCGGGTGGAAGGCGCGTCACGTGGCCGCGGCGGTGGCGATCCTGGGCTGCCTGGAGGCGGTCATGGTGGCCACGATCGTGCCGAGCGTCCTGGTGGTCTGGGCGGCCGTGACCGCCTGGGGCATCGCGGCCGGCCCGGCCGCCGTCCTGGTGGCGGGCCCGCTGTACGTGGTCGTCGTCTGCGCGGTGGTGGCCGCGGGCAAACGCCTCGTGCTGCCGAAGGCGCCGGTCGGCGTCCACCCGGCCCGTTCCTGGCTCGGCGTACGCAAGTGGGTGGTGGACAAGCTCCTGGAGTTCAGCCTGGGGTCGACCAACTCGCTCTACGGCACGCTGTACACCTCGGCGTGGCTGCGGCTGCTCGGCACGCGGGTCGGCCGCCGCGCGGAGGTGTCCACGGCCGCGCAGCTCGACCCCGATCTCCTCACGCTGCGGGAGGAGAGCTTCGTCGCCGACATGGCGAGCGTGGGAGCCGCGGGCTTCGCCCGGGGCCGGGTCGCCTTCCTGCCGACCGAGGTGGGCAGGCGGGCGTTCGTCGGCAACGCCGCGGTCATCCCGGCGGGCACGCGCATGGGACCGGGGTCGCTGGTGGGCGTCAGCACGATCCCGCCGGGCGACGGCGTCCCCGAGGGCACCTCGTGGCTCGGCTCTCCCCCGATACACCTTCCCGTACGGCAGGACAGCGGCTCGTTCCCCGAGGAGCAGACGTTCCGGCCGCCCCGCCGGCTGGTGCTCCACCGCCTGGGCATCGAGTTCTTCCGCGCCACCCTGCCCGCGACGCTGTTCGGCACGGGCTTCTACCTGTTCCTGCTGAGCGTGCACGCACTCGCCCGCCTCCTGCCGCTGCGCGCGGTCGCGGCCGCCGCGCCGTTCGCCGCCGCCGCGGCGGGGCTGGCGGTGATCGGCTGCTGCGCCGGGTTCAAACGATGCCTCATCGGCGTCTACCGGCCGAGGGTGGAGCCGTTGTGGAGCAAGTTCGTCCGGCGTACGGAGTTCGTCACCGGGCTGTACGAGGCCGCCGCGGTTCCGGCCGGGATCGCCGTCCTGACCGGCACCCCGTTCCTTGCGCCCGTGCTGCGCTGGTTCGGGGCCCGCATCGGCAGGCGCACCTGCATCGCGACCACCTACATGACCGAGTTCGACCTGGTGGAGATCGGTGACGACGTCGCGATCGGCTCGGGGGTGTCCCTGCAGACCCACCTCTTCGAGGACCGGGTCATGAAGATGTCCGCCGTGACCGTACGGTCCGGCGCGAGCATCGGCGCCCGCGCCGTCGTGCTGTACGACTCGGTGGTGGGCGAGGAGGTGTCGCTCGGCCCGCTGTCGCTGCTGATGAAGGGCGAGCGGCTCACGCCGGGGACGAGCTGGCAAGGCATCCCGGCCCAGGCCGCCGCCTGACGGATATTGCGAGGACACCATGAGATCCACCGGCATACGCGGGGCCTTGCGCCGCCTCTTCCGTCACGGGACGGCCCCTTCGCCGCGCTCCGGGCGGCCGGTCGCACTCGTCTACCGGGGCCCGGCCTCGATCCCCGGCTGCTCGGAGGCGGTCGCCGCGTTGCTCGAGGCGAGCCGCTGGGGCTTCGACGTCCGCTACACCGGCCCGCACGAGGAGCTCCCGCTCTCGGCGGAGACGCTGGCCGGTGCCGCCGTGTACGCCCAGCCCGGCGGGGGCGACCTGGACCACGGCTACCGGCACCTGCGGCGGCACCGCGGCCTGCTGCGCGACTACGTCGCCGGAGGCGGCCGCTATCTCGGCTTCTGCCTCGGCGGCTATCTCGCCGGAGCCACCCCGGGATTCGCCCTGCTGCCGGGCGACACCGACCAGTACATCGCCACGCCGGGCGCGACCGTGGACAGCGAGGAGGACACGCTCGTCGACGTGCGCTGGCGCGGCCGGGACAGGACGGTGTTCTTCCAGGACGGCCCCTGCTTCCTGCTCGACCCGGGCAGCACGGCGAGCGTCCTGGCCACCTACCCCAACGGCGCGGTCGCCGCCCTCGTCACGCCGTACGGCGCGGGCCGGGTCGCCGTGGTCGGCCCGCATCCGGAGGCCACCGACGACTGGTTCATCGACGCCGGCCTGCCGGTACGGCGCGCGCAGGACCTCGGCCTCGACCTCGTGGACGCGGCCATGGCCGAGCCGTGACAGGTGTGCCAAATGTGACAAATAGGGATGAATTACCGCTTTTAGGTGAAAATGCCCATCATGGGGGAATGGTGCGCAGATTAGCCTCCCTCGCCGCGGGCCTCACCCTGATCGTCTATCCGATCGCTCCGGCCGCCGCGGAGCCGGTCACCTTCCTGCCCGGGTCGGCGGGAATGGGCGACCCCTACTATCCCCTGCAGGGCAACGGCGGTTACGACGTCGGCCACTACGACCTGAACCTGCGGTTCGACCCCGACGACCACGAGGTGGACGCCACCATCACGATCACCGCGACCGCCGTACAGAACCTGTCGCGGTTCGACCTCGACTTCTCCGGGCCGCCGATCACCGGTGTGACCGTGGACGGCTCCCCCGCCGCCTATCGCCGCGACGGCCAGGAGCTCGTGATCACCCCGTCCAAGGGACTGCGGTCGGGAAGCGCGTTCACCGTCGTGGTCTCCTACGCCGGCACGCCGGAGGCGGTCTCGGACGCCACCGGCCGCCAGGGGTGGCTCGGCACCAAGGACGGCGCGTACGTGGCGTCCCAGCCGGACGGCGCGCGTAGCTGGTTCCCGGCCAACGACACCCCGGCCGACAAGGCCACCTTCTCCTTCCGGGTGTCCGCGCCCGGCGATCTCACCGTACTGGCCAACGGCGAGCGTACGGGGACGGACGGCGCCGACGGCGACGGCTACAAGACCGTGCGCTGGGAGATGAGGCAGCCGATGGCGCCCTATCTCGCCACGGTCGCGATCGGACGCTTCGTGGTCAGCGAGGGCACGGCCGCCGGCATGCCCAACGTGACCGCGTACGACCCGTCGCTGGCGGACGAGTCGGCGGACCTGCACGACTTCACGGCGAAGGCGGTCGCGTGGGCGACCGGCCTGTTCGGCCCCTACCCGTTCTCCTCCGTGGGCGGCATCGCGGACGGCGACGGCTCGGTGACCGCGCTGGAGACGCAGGGCCGGCCCGTCTACAGCGGCGGCCCGAGCGACGACCTGGAGATCGTGCACGAGCTGGCGCACCAGTGGTTCGGTGACAGCGTCGGCGTGCGGAGCTGGCGCGACATCTGGCTCAACGAGGGCTTCGCGACGTACGCCGAGTGGCTCTACCAGGAGCAGCACGGCGGGCCGACCGCCAAGGAGATCTTCGACCGCCTCTACCGGAAGAACGGCGGCTTCTGGGACCTGAAAACCGGCGATCCCGGCCAGGCGCACATGTTCGACGAGAACGCGGTGTACCTGCGGGGCGCGATGACCATCCACGCCCTGCGTACGAAGATCGGCGACAGGGTGTTCTTCTCCCTGCTGAAGACCTGGACGCAGCAGAACAGGCACGCCACTGTGACCACGGCCGACTTCATCGCCCTCGCGGAGAAGCTCAGCGGGCGAAACCTCCGCCCCCTCTTCGACGCCTGGCTCTACCAGACCGGAAAGCCCCGCATCTGATCCCGGCGGCTACCCGGCCGGGCATCCGCTCGCCTCGCGCATGGCGGACGCAGGATCGATAACCGAACGAGCGGTTCGGAAACGGAGGCACCACCATGGGGCTGGGCAAGCTGCTGCACGATCACGCCGAGCACGCGGAGGCCGGCGGCACCATCGACCACCCGCGCGCGTACGAGATCTTCTCTTTCATCGCCTACGGGGGAGGCCGCCGGGCCGCCTTCACCCGCATCGCCACGCTCGCCAGGCCCCGCGCCGGCCAACGGATCCTCGACGTGGGGTGCGGCACCGGCTACCTCTCGCGAATCCTCGCGCCGGTCGTCACCCCCGGCGGGCACGTCACCGGGATCGACCCCTCTGCCCCGATGGTCGAGTACGCCCGCCGCCGCTCACCCGGAAACTGCACCTACGTCGTCGGCGAGGGCCAGAACCTGCCGTTCCCCGACGAGTCGTTCGACGCGGTGGTCTCCAGCCTCGCGATCCACCACATCCCCCGGGACGCGCGGCCGCGGGCGTTTCGCGAGATGTTCCGGGTGCTGCGACCGGGCGGCCGCCTGGCGATCGCGGAGTTCCGGCCTCCGGCCCACCCCCTGGCCGCCCGGCTCGTCGGGATGCTGTCCGGCCCGGCCATGGGGCACAATCCCCGCGATCTGCTCGGCTCCCTGATCCCGGACGCCGGCTTCCACGTCGAGGACGAAGGCAACCTGCCGCACCTTCTCTACTACGTCCGCGCGGTCCGCCCCGCCCTCTAGCGCGATCCTCGCGCAGGCCCGGGCCGTCACGGAGGTTAGCCCCGTCGGTGGCTGGGGACGGCACCCGTACCACCCTGCGTGACCGGTCGCGAACGACATGGGATGGGCGAGGTGAGCGGGCTACCGACGATCAAGAGTTTCGACGAGCTGACCGAGCTCATGGAGCGTCGGCCCGGCCTGTACCTGCGCTACTCCAAGGGGCCCGACGCCGACGCGGGCAAGCCGAGCGTCGACTACGAAAGCGGCCTGGAGCTGCCCGGTCTGTCGGTGACCGTGCTCGACGCCGAACGCTGGTGGACGCTCCCGCTGCGTGACTGGCTGGCTCGGCAGATCTGCAAGTACACGCATCTCGCCGACAAGGACGAGGAGCGGCACGCGTGGGTGCTGACCGGCCGTGTCGTGGCCCATGGCCCCGACCACGAGCCGCTGATCGACCAGGTCGAACCGGTCGCGTGGCTCGACGACTCAGTGATCGAGCGGGCGCGCGAGCACTACGAGAAAGTCTTCGACACCGGCCGCGACTCCACCGGCTGAGATCGGGCCCCGGGAGTCGAACCGGCCGGCGTGAACGCGGCGCCGCCCGGGCGCCGGGTAGCGTTGCAGACCGGTGTTTCACATACATCGTGACCTGGGACGATGCACCCGACAGGGGCTTATATCCTTCTTTTTCCTGTTCTCTATGGCGATGACGGGGACGAGTGGACATGGTCGAGAGGGCAGGCACCGTTAAACGCGCGAGGTCCGCGCACGTCACCGCCGACCCCGAGCTGGACCTGCGGCAGCTCCCGGCCGGCCTCACCGCCGTACGAGACGGCGACTTCGGCACCCGGCTCCCCGAGGACGGCAACGGGCTGCCGGCGGAGATCGCGACGTCTTCAACGGGATGGCCGACCAGCGTTCCCTGTTCACCTCAGAGGCGCGCGCGTGACGCGGGAGGTGGGCACGGCGGGCCGGCGCGCGCGACTACGTCACCATGCCGGTGAACCCCAAAGAGCTCATCGACCGCATCCGGCGCCGGCACGACCTGGCCGGCGACGTGGTGACCACGAGCGCCCCGGCCGGGCCGGTGCGGGCGCGAGAACCGAGAGCGCTCAGTGGCCGCGCTCGGCGCGGAGCCGGCGCGGTCCCACCCGTCCCGGCAGCGTCATCGCCCGGCGCGGTGGCCCATTCAAGCGCCCCAGCACCACCCCGTCACCACACCTCGCGCGCCGTCGAGGCGCAGCCGGCGCGGTTGCGCATCAGCGTCGCGGCACGCTGCCGCACCCGCGCCTGCATCCGTGCGCCACGCCCGCCAACATGCGGCGGCGTGGGATGCCCGCCGAGGTCGGCTACACCACATCGACGTCACGCGCTTCCCGCAACAGGTCACCGGCCTGCCGGAGCCGGACTGCGAGGTGCCGCCGAGCCGGCAGCGTGACCAATGGCCAGTTGTCCTGACCATGGGCGTCGGTGGCGGCCGCACCTGCCCCGACCGGAGGATCGCTGCCGGCCTTCCCGCCCTCGGTGTCGCGAACCTGTGATTCCAACAAATCGTGTTCTGCGGTTGCGGAGAGTGACAGTATCGAGAAAGAATTAAAACAAGAATTCGAATCTCACTGTGGAGGGTGTCATGGATCTGTTCGAGATCGATCCTTGGCACTCTCATCGTGCGGATAGAGGCGCGGGTACGGAAGGTGCGGCGGCCCGGGAGGATGCCCGGTTCCGCGGCGCTGACGGCGAGTGGTGGGATCGGCTGATCGCCAATTCGCCGTTGTGGCCCGGCGAGGGCTCGTCCGCCGGTGATGACCGCCGCTTCGATTTTTTCTCCACTTCATCAGAGGCGGCCGACAATCCGATCCCTCGCGTGGGCTCCGGCCGTACGGGCCCCGCCCTGACTGAATCCGCGTTCGGCGCAGCCCTGTTCGCGGGCAGCACACGTGCCGGCGCCGCTGGTGTCGGCGTGGCGGAGGGCTTCGGCGGCACGCGGGCCGGTGAGAGCCGGAAAGTCGTCGACCCCGGATCCCGGGCAGCTGCCCGAAACGGCGCCGCCCGGCGCAGTGACGCCTTCGCCGGTGGTGGTGCCAGTGCTGGTGCGGGGGCACGTGACGGTGCGCGCGCCGGCGGCGGAGCCAGGGAGAGCAGTGGTGCCTACTGGAGTGGTGGTGTAGCCGGTGCCGGGGGCGCTGCTGCGGGCGCAGCCCAGGGCGGTGCCATCTTCACTGGTGTCGGTAGGCCGCCCTGTGGTGAGCGTGCCGGTGGTGTGGGCTCCGGTGTCAGCGTTGCTGCCGATGCTGGTAGTCGAGCGTCCAGTGCCGAGGGCGCTACCCGGAATGACCCTGCCTGGGGCTATGACGTCTTCGCTGCTGGCGGGGCCGGTCGCGGGAGGACGCCCGGCGATGAGCGTGCCAGTGGCGTGGCTGCCGGTGCTGGTCGGGATGCCGCCCGAAGCGATGACGGCTCTGCCGGTCCCGGTGCTGGCACTCGTGCTGGTGCTGATGACGCCTTCGCCGATGGTGGTTGTCCGCGGTGTGGCGGTGGTGCGGCTGCCGGCGCTGGTGCTGGTTTCGATGGTGCGGCTGCTGGCGCGGGTACTGGCGGCCGGGGTGCCAATGCGGCTGCTGGCGCTGGTGCTGGTGCCGACGATGCGGCTGCCAGTGGTGTGGGTGCCGGTGGCGTGGGTGGGCGCCGGGGGCAGGGGTGGTCGTCGCGGGTGTGGG
>JADGHC010000548.1 GCA_019689655.1 Microbispora sp. | reverse complement strand
CTGACCGGCCCGGTGCAGAGCCGCGAGGTGGCGGGCCAGGGCGAGCGCGGTGAGCAAGGCGACGAGCACGCACACGCCTCGCCATCCGGCGGCGTTCCACGCGCGGACTCCGAGCCAGGACCCCGCGCTGCCGCCGAGGTAGGCGCAGGTCATGTAGGCGGTGTTCAGCCTGCCACGGGCGCCGGGACGCAGGGCGTAGACCCTGGTCTGATTGGCGACCATGCCGGACTGCATCGCGACGTCGAGCAGCAGGGTGCCGAGGATCAGCGCGGCCAGGCCCGCCGCGCCGCCGAGCGACCCGGCGGCGAGGATCGCGGCCGACACGAGGACCCCGAGCATGCAGACGAGATTCACCGGGTCGGGTCCCACGCGGTCCACCAGGCGGCCGGCGACGGGAGTGCACAGCATGGTCGCCCCGCCGACCAGGGCGAGCAACCCGACGGCCCGGGCGTCCAGGCCGTACGCCGGACCGGTGAGCAGGAGCGCGACGCAGGTCCAGACGGCCGAGAACCCGGCGAACACCGACGCCTGGTAGACGCAGGAGCGGCGCAGCTCGGGCTCGGCGCGCAGCAGGCGCAGCGGTTCGGCCAGGAGCACCGGGTAGCGCCGGCGGGTCGATGCGGTCGTGACCGGCACCGTGAGGGCCAGGGCCGCCGCGAGGAGCAGCGCCAGCGCCGCGGCCGCCAGGTACGGCGCTCGCCAGCCCAGCCATTCGCCGAGGGTTCCGCTGAAGGTGCGGGCCAGCAGCATGCCGCCGGTCGATCCGCTGAGCAGCGTGCCGATCACCGCTCCGCGGCGGCCGGCGGGCACCAGACCGGCCGCCATCGGGCCGGCGACCGGGGCCGCCACGGTGGTGAGGCCGACCAGGGCGGCGGCGGCCACGAGCGGCGGCAGGGCCGGTGCGCAGGCGGCGGCGAGCAGGCCCAGGCCGGTCAGGGCGAGCAGGGTGACGAGGAGCGGGCGGTGCGGGAAACGGTCGCCGAGCGGCACCAGCAGCACGATCCCGGCCGTGTAACCGGCCTGGGTGGCGGTCACCACCAGGGCGCCCGCGTCGGGGGGCAGGTGCAGCCCGGCGGCGACCAGCGGCCCGATCGCCTGGGGAAAATAGACGTTTCCCACGGCCACCGCGCAGGTGACGGTCAGGATCGCGAGCAGCGGGCGGCTCATGCCCGGACCGCCGGCCCGTCTCCCGGCGCCGTCGGTTCCATCGGAGACGGCGACCGCCCCGTCCGGCGGGCCCGTCGGACGGGCCGCCCGCGCGTCACCCGCGGGTGCTCCGCTGAACGGGTGTCGAGCCGCCGCGCCGAGAGCCCGGCCGTCTCGCCCGGGGGATGCGTGTGTCATGGAGTGAAGTCCACGCCACGGGTCGTCCGCCGCCAATCGATGTAGCGTATGCCTTAATGATCAGCTTTGTGCTCGGCGTGGAGGATCTCGCGGACACCAGGTTCGCCCTGTCGCCGCTGACCGAGACCGTGCTCAGCCTGCGGGTGCTGCGTGATCCGGGCCTGTCCGCGGTGCACCTCCCGTGGCGCAGGTCCGTTCTCGGCAGGCTCGGCGGCCTCGACACGGACCTGCTGATGTCCCTGGTCGCCAGGCGGTTCACCGTCCCCGATTTCCTGACCCCGAGGCCCGCGACGTTCGCGCCTGGCTTCGAGGAAGAGCTGGCGGTCGTCCGGCGGACTCCACCCGACCTCGTCCGCCGTGACCTGCTGGCCACGCACGCGCCCGATCCGCTGCCCGAGCCGCTGCGCGACGCCGCCGCCGGCGACGACGCGCCGGTTGTCCGGCTCAGGGACGCCGTCTGCGATCTCCTGGAACGGTATTGGGAGATCGCCGTCAAGCCGATGTGGCCGCAGATGCGGCTCGTGCTGGAGGCCGACATGACCTTCCGGGCGCGCCAGCTGGCCGTCGGGGGCGCCCGCCTGCTGTTCGCGGGCATGCACCCGAACCTGCGATGGGACGACGGCGTGCTGCACATCGACAAGATGATCGGGCATTTCCGCGTCGCGGCGGCCGGCCGTGGGCTGCTGCTCGTGCCCTCCGTGTTCGCGCACAAGCCCGCGCCTCCGGTGCTCCCGGAGGAGCCTCCGTCGCTGGTCTATCCCAGCCGTGGGGTGGCGACGCTCTGGGCTCCGCCCCCCGCCGCCGGTGAGACGGCCCTCGTCTCGCTCATCGGCGCGCCGAGGGCGAGGCTGCTCGGGCTCCTCGGCGAGCCGCTGCCCACCGTCGAGATCGCCCGCCGTCTCGGGGTCACGCCGAGCGCGGTGTCTCAGCACCTGCGCGTGCTGTACGCCACGGGCCTGGTCACCCGGGCCCGCGACGGGCGGCAGGTCCTGTACCGGCGCAGTTCCCTGGGCGACCGGCTGACCGGCGCGGGGGAGTCGTGAGCCTCATTCGGTGACGTGAGGTGGACAACCCGCGGGAGCACCCCGGGCACGTGCCGGCCACGGCCGGCGGGCCGCCGTCTCGCCGCGGAAGACGCCTCACACGCCGGCCGCCGCCGTGGCCGAAGGCGGCGACGCCGGCGGGCAGCCGCATCGTCGCGGCGTCGCCGTCAGCCGAGGCGACCCGGGCCGCTCACCGCCACGCCCGTGTGCCGCTGCCCGACTTGGCTTGGAGGAGTTCGGTGAACAGGTCTTCCCACAGCGGAATCACGTTCTCCGGCGCGTACTCGCGGGCGGTGGCCGCGGCCGCGGCGCCCATGCGCAGCCGCAGGTCGCGGTCGGCGATGAGCCGGTTCATCGCGGCGGCGAGGGCGTCGACGTCCCCGGTGGGCACGAGGAGGCCGTCGGTCCCGTCGGTGAGCACGTCGCCGGGGCCGGTCGGGCAGTCGAAGGCCACGATCGGCAGCGCGTGGGTCATCGCCTCGATCATGACCATGGGCAGGCCCTCGAATCGGCTGCTCAGCGCGTAGATGGAGGCATGGGCGAGTTCGTCGTCCAGGCGGTTGGTCCGGCCCAGCAGCGTCACGTTCTCCGACAGGTTGTGCTCGGCGATCAGCGTCTGCAGCGCGGCCTTCTTCGGGCCGGTGCCGAAGATCCGCAGGCGCCACTCCGGATGCTCCTTCACCACCTGGGCGAACGCCGGGATCAGCAGGTCGAAGCCCTTCTGCTTGACCAGGCGGCCGGCGGCGATCACGACCGGATTCTCCTGCCGGGACGGCGTCTGGTTCACCGAGTGCACCGCGTTCGGGATCCGCACGATCCTCGTGCCGGGCAGCGCGCGCTCGTACTCGCGCCGGTCGCCGGCCGTCAGCACGGCGACCGCGTCGAACGCGTGGTAGTGCCGGACAATCTCCTCGCGCAGGGTGGCGGGATAGGTGCCGAAGTTCATGTGGTCCTGCGCCACCCGGACGGCGCGGCCGGAGCCGCGGCGCGCGGAGATGAGGTTGAGCGCGGGACGCGTGGTGACCAGGATCCCGTCGTCCACCGAGGCGACGTAGTCGATGACCGCCTTTTCGACCCGCTCGGTGAAGTAGCGCGCGGCGAACTCGCCGTGCGGCACGATCTTGCCGCGCAGGCGGCGCCATACGCGGCGGCCGAGGGAGTCGGCCCGGATGCCCATCCGCTGGTCCACCAGCGTCGTGAGCATGACTTCGGGGTGCAGCCGGAACTGCGGTTCGTCACGGCGGCGCACCACGCTGACGATCTCCACCTCGTGGCCGAGCGCCGCCATCGCGTTCGCCTGGTTGATCACGGTGCGGATCGTGCCGCCCATGCCGTACGCGTGCAGGAGCATGTAGCGGATCCTCATCGGCCCTCCTCCTTGGGGAGGTAGCCCCAGGTGCGGCACATGGGCTTGAGCAGGTCGGGTATCTCGTCCGGCTTCGGCAGGTCGCGTCCCGGCTGCACCGTGCCGGACCTGATCTTGTCGCTCCAGTCGCCGAGACCCTTCTGCACCACCTTCTGCTCGCCGTACGCCAGCATGCCGGGCTCCCATTCCACGCCGAGGAAGTCGCAGATCGCGCGGGTCGTCTTCTCCGGCTCGGTGGTCAGGTCCTCGTACCGCACGGTCAGACCGGTGAGCGCCTTCCTGGCCCGCTGCACCGCCTTCATGTAGCGCAGCGCGTCGGCGGCGGCCTCCTCCCGGGTGCGCTTGACGGGGTCGGCCTCGTACCAGGAGGCGGCGATGGAGGCGGGGTGCCGCAGCAGGAAGATGTACCGGGCGTCGGGC
>JADGHC010000547.1 GCA_019689655.1 Microbispora sp. | reverse complement strand
GGCAATGCCCGTGTCACAATCCCGGCATGGCGGTTATGTTCCGGGTGCTCGGCCCGATCGAGGCGTACGTCGACGGCGTTCCCGTCGACCTCGGCGGGCCGCGGCCCCGGCTGCTGGTGGCCCGCCTGCTGATCGCCGGGGGCACGACCGTGTCGGTGGACGCGATCCTCGACGACCTGTACGACGGGGCGCCGCCGCCGCGCGCGCACAACACGCTGCACAGCTACATCTCCATCCTGCGCCGGGTGCTCGAACCCGGCCGCGCTCCCCGCACGCCGTCGTCGGTGCTCCTCAGCCGCCCTCCCGGCTACGCGCTCGGGCCGCACGAGGTGGACGCGGAGGAGTTCCTCCGCCTGGCCCATGCGGGCGAGCACGAACGCGCGCTGGCCCTGTGGCGCGGCACGCCGTACGAGGAGTTCGCCGACGTGCCCTGGCTGCGGCCGGAGATCGAGCGGCTCACCGAGGCCCATCTCGTGACGCGAGAGCGGCTCCTGGCCGGGCGGGTGGGCGACCCGCACGCGGTGGGCGAGCTGGAGGCCCTGGTGGCCGCGCATCCCCTGCGCGAGGGGTTATGGGAGCTGCTCGCCCGCACGCTGTACGCCCTGGGGCGGCAGGCGGACGCCCTGGAGGCGCTGCGCACGGCCAGGACCCGCCTCGCCGAGGAGCTCGGCCTCGACCCCGGACCGGCGCTGCGGCGGCTGGAGGAGGCGATCCTCACCCAGGACCCGGCCCTCGACGGTCCCGGTGCCGGACTCCCGCGGCTGGCGGCACCGGCCGGGGTGCGGCGGCCGGCCCCGTCCGGGCGGACCGCCCGGAGCGCCGGGCCATCGGCCGGGGCACGCAGCTCGACCGGCTCGACGAGCTGGCCCGCGACGTGACCGGGGGCAGGCCGAGGATCGCGGTGATCTCCGGCGAGCCGGGGATCGGCAAGACGTGGCTGGCGGAGGCGTTCGCGGAGCGGCGGGCCGCCGAGGGCTGGCTCGTCGCCCGGGGCAGGTGTCACGAGACTTCCGGCGCGCCCGCGCTGTGGCCGTGGCAGCAGATCGTCCGGGACCTGGGGTCCAGAGTGCCTCCTTCTCCCACGCAGGCCGCCGCCCTCCGGGTGCTGGCCGGCGACGAGGATCCCCGGAAGGCCGCCGGCTCCCGGGACGAAAACACGCGTGCCGTCCGCGACGGGCATGCGTCACACGGCGACCTCGGTTCGGCCGGCGATCGGTCCGCCGAGGCGGGCGAGGCCCGGTTCCGGCTGCACCAGGCCACCGCGGCGTACCTCGACGCGGCCGCCGCCGACCGCCCGCTGCTCGTGCTGCTCGACGACCTCCAGTGGGCGGACACGGCGTCGCTCGGCCTGCTGTCCGACCTTCCGATGCTGCTGCGCGGCGCGGTCGCGATCGTGATCACCATACGGTCCGGCGAGGGCACGGCGGCGGTGCACGACACGCTCGGCCTGCTCGGGCGGCACGACGCCCTCCGCCTGCCGCTGGCCGGGCTCGACCCCGCCGCGGTCGCGGAGCTGTCCGGCCTGCGCGACGCGGCGACCGTGGCGGCCCTCGCCGAACGCACCCGGGGCAACCCGCTGTTCATCCGCGAGCCCCTCCGCCTGGCCGAGGACCGGGGCATCGACAGGGCGCTCACCGCGGTGCCCGAGGGCCTGGCCGACGTGCTCCGGCGCCGGCTGCTCGGCCTGCCGGCCCCGCACCGTCCCGCCGTCGACGCGGCGGCCGTGCTCGGCAGCGGCGCCGACCGGCTGCTGCTGGCCGAGGTCGCCGGGGACGCCCCGGGCACGGACGTGGACGAGGCGCTCGACGCGGCGACCGCCATCGGCGTCCTCGACGAGGACCTGCGCTTCACCCACGATCTGGTCCGCGAGACGGTCTACGCCGACATCCCGCCGCGCCGCCGGGCCGGGCTGCACCTGGCCGCGCTGCGGGCGCTCGAACTACGGCCGGGGGCCGACCTTGCGGCCCTGGCCAGGCACGCGCTGGCCGCCGGGCCCGCCGCCGCGGCCGACGCGGTGCGCTGGGCCTCCGCCACGGCCGGGCAGGCGGCGAGCCGGCACGCCTACGAGGACGCCGCGCAGGTGGCGGCGGGCGGTCGAGGCGCACGGGACGCTGCCCGGCGCCGACTCGGCCGAGCACGTGAACCTGCTGCTGGAACTGGTCCGCGCGCAGCTCATCGCCGGGGACGCCGTATCGGCCCGGCGGACCAGGGTGGAGGCGGTGCTCGCGGCCGACAGGTCGGGCAATCCGCTGCTCGCCGCGCGGGCGTTGACCAGTCTCGACGCTCCCGCGCTGTGGAAGTTGTACGTGTACGGCGACGTGGAGCTGCAGGTGGTGCGGCGGATCGAGGACGCTCTGGCCGCCCTGCCCGAGGAGGACAGCGAGCTGCGCTGCCGGCTGCTCGGCTGCCTGGGGATGGAATGTTACGACAGCTCGGCCGACCCTCGGTGCGAAACCGCCACGGCACAGGCGCTGGCGATGGCCCGCCGCCTGGTGAACCGGGGCGAGGCGGGCGAGGAGCTGCTCGCGTTTGCCCTCAACGCGCGTTATATCGGCGTGCACCTGCCGGAGCGCATACCGGAGATCGACGCCATCGGCGAGGAGCTCACCCGGCTCGCTATGCCCGGATTCGAGCTGCTCGGCCACATGATCAGGGAACGTTCCCGGGTGGAGCTGTTCGACATCGCCGGAGCCGACCGGGCCGCCGAGCGGGCGGCCGTGCTGGTCCAGCGGCTCGACCTGCCCTGGCCGCGGTTCCAGCAGTTCATGTACACGGGCGCCCGGCGCGTGCTGGAGGGCGACTTCGAGGGCGCCGGCGACGCGTACGCCGCGGCGGCCGAGGCGGGCGAGCGGCTCAACCTGTGGTACACGAGCACCGTGCTCGCCTCCGCGCTGCTCGCCCGGCAGATCGCGATGCGCGAGACCGACGGCATCGAGGAGCTGATTGAGAAGTACTCCCGCTTCCCGGCGCACCAGCAGGTGATGGGCGTGCTCGTCGGGGACTGGCGGGGCGACCACGCACCCGCCCGGGCCGCCCGCGAGCAGGGCTGGCACACGATGCCGCGCGACTTCGCCGAGCTGCCGAAGCTATGCCTGCAGGGCGAGGCCCAGATAGTCGCGGGCGACCACGAGGCGTGCGCGCAGACTTATCTCAGGCTCTTGCCGTACGAGGACAGGATCGCCTTCGGGGCCGGGACGTTCTGCATCGGGCCGGTCGGCTACTTCCTCGGGCGGCTGGCCCACCTCGGCCGGGCCGCCGGTCCGGAGACGGCGCGGGCGCACCTGGAGGCGGCCGGGAAGCGGTGTGCGGCGGCCGGGCTGACCTGGTGGGCCGCCCGCATCGCCGCGGAGCGCGAGGCCGTACGGGGGTGACAACAGGCCGGGAAGCGGGCCACAAGTCGGCGTTGAGTCGCGGTGAAGGCGGCTCCCGCATCGTGAGGGCATGACAACACCGACGCAGACCCGGCGCCGACCGGGTGAACCCGCTCCCGACCTCGTCACCTTCCTCGCCTTTCACGCCGGGCTGCGGCGCGAGTTCGGCAGGCTGGCCGAGGCCCTCGACCGCTGCGGCCCCCGCGATGAGCGGCGCCGCTCGATCATCGACGAGCACATCGCGCTGCTGCTGCGCGCCCTGCACCGCCACCATACCGAGGAGGACGAGGCGATCTGGCCGCTGCTGCGCGACTTGGTCCCGGAGGCCCGCGAGGTGCTGGACCGGCTGGAGGCCGACCACCAGGAGATGGACGCGGTCATCGGCAGGCTCTCCGCCGGCGGCCGGCCGTCCCGCGAGGTCGCGGCCGACCTGCGCGCGCTCGAACGGTTGCTGAACACCCACCTCGACCTGGAGGAGTCCGAGGTCGTCCCGCTGATCAGGGAGCACATCAGCGCGGCCTGGTGGGAGGAGTCGGGCAAGAAGGTCAACAAGAGTCATGGCCGCGACCTGCCGATGCTCGCCGCCTGGGTCGTCGACGTGGCCGCCCCCGCCGACCGCGAGCACATCTTCGCCACCGCTCCGGCCATCATGCGGATCCTCTACCGGCTGTCTTGGCGCCGGGCGTACGAGCGCCGGGTGTCGCAGGTCTACGGATGAGAGGGTGGCGGCCCCCCCGGCGGCGGGGGCCGCCCCCCGGGCCCGGGGTGGTTTACACATCTGGCGCTGCCGCCGCGATGGAGTGTGTTGT
>JADGHC010000001.1 GCA_019689655.1 Microbispora sp. | reverse complement strand
CACGCGCATAGCCGGCGGCGCCTGAGCACCTCCCCCGCATCGGCCCGCCCCGCGGCGCGGTGGCGGGCCGAGGCGTCTGTCAGGCCCGTACGGCACGGGCACGAGGACGGGGACGGCGTGGCGGGCGCCAGGTGGAGACGAGGACGGCGGCGAGGACAAGCTCGGCGATGTCACCGCCGTAGTACATGATCTCCGCGCCGCCCCGGACCTCGGAAACCGGCGCGTGGACATCCACCCAGAAGCCGCCGTACATGAGCTGCGCGACGGCGGCGTGCACGGCGATGGCGCACCCGAGGTACACCAGGCGGACCCGGACGTCCGGCCGGGCCGGCGCGGGATCGGGACCCGCGATGACGTGCGCGAACAGGCACCCCGACAGCAGGAAGTGCGCGTGCAGCAGCCAGTGACCGGCGGGCCGGGCCGTGACGGCGGCGTAGAGCGGGGTGAAGTACAGCACCACGAGGCTGCCGGTGGACAGCAGCAGGGCGGTCGCCGGATGGGTCAGCAGCCGGCCCGCCCGGCCGTGCACGACGGCCGACAGCCGCCGGGCGCCCGCGACGGGCAGGGTCCGCAGCAGCAGCGTGATCGGAGCCCCCAGCACCAGTGCGGGCGGGGCGTACATGCCGATCAGCATGTGCTGCACCATGTGCCCCCGGAAGTCGGCGTGGGCGAACGACACGACGGGCGGCGAAAGCGCCACGGCCAACAGGACGACCCCGGTGGCGAACCCCGCCGTACGCCACCGGCTCCAGCCCGCGACCGGGTTGCGCCGACGGGCCCGCCGCACCAGGTGCAGGTAGCCGGCCAGGGCGAGGAACGGCGGCAGCAGGCCGGCCACTCCCGCGAGATGTGTGCCGTGATCCATCATTCCGGGGCTCCTCGCACCGGGGCCGGGTCGAAGGACCGCCCGCCGCGCCTGAGCAGGTAACCCACGGCGAGCAGCAGCGCGCCCAGGACGAGGAAGCCCACGTCCCACCACAACTGGTGGGGGCCGCCGCGGACATGGTGGATGGCCAGGATGTGGTGGTCCAGGACGCCCTCGACGAGGTTGAAGATCCCCCAGCCGGCCAGGACCCAGCCCCACAGCACCCGCGAGGTCCACACCCGGCGCCGCTCGTGGGTGATCCGCGAGTACAGCACGGCGAGACCGGAGAGCACCGCGAGCCAGCACACGACGTGGAACAGGCCGTCCCACAGCGTGTTCATCTCCAGCCCGGAGACGGTGCGGGGGTCGTAGAACTTCACCCCGATGCGGTCGTCGTCGGTGCCGCTCAGCATGTGATGCCACTGCAGGAGCTGGTGGAACAAGATCCCGTCGACGAACCCGCCGAGTCCCACCCCGAGCAGGATGCCCGGCAGCCGCAGACTGGCCGGTGTCGGACCGGCCCCGGCCTCGCCCTCGACCATCGCCCCGCTCCCCGTCCGTACGGAACCCCGTTCCGGCAGGTTCTCCGGACGGGAGGGGCGTAGTCACGCAGGCGCGCGCGGCCTGCCGACTCTTTGAACGACGCCTTATCCGGCCGTGCGGGAGTTGACGAACGCCCCGATGCCCGTCGAGCACGCGCTGCAGGCCGAACTCGAAGCGCTCCTCGCCGACACCGGCATCGCCTGGACCTCGCTGCGCAACGGCTTCTACACCCACAGCCCGGACTGGCTCCTCGGCCCCCGGCAGCGCACCGGAACAATCATGGCCCCGGCGGACGGCCCCGTCTCCCGGACCGGCCGCGCCGAAGCCGCCGCGCTCATCCTCGCCGGAGACCGCTCTGTCGACGGCCCGATCACCCTCACCGCTCTCGACGCCCTCAACGTGTCACCGCTTTCACCCACGAGGGCGGAGCGTGTGGCGGCGATGGTCTCCGAGCTGCTCGCGTGCCGGGCCTGCGTGGGCTTTCCTCTTCGTTGAGGTTTTTGTTTGGCGGGATAGATGATCTTGCAATAAGCCACCGCCTTTACACTGTAGATTCATAGTAGGATCGACGCGATGAACGTCCCCGCGGTCCCCGAGCGGAACGCCCCCGCGCGGCCCGGCCGTGACCCCTACCAGGTGTATCTCGACGCGCTGCAGAGCCCCGAGTCC
This sequence comes from Microbispora sp., assembly GCA_019689655.1. GTDB lineage: Bacteria > Actinomycetota > Actinomycetes > Streptosporangiales > Streptosporangiaceae > Microbispora. The sequence goes on along the minus strand of JADGHC010000001.1, from coordinate 56,713 downwards.
AAGCGCACGATGAAGGGTTGCCTCGACCGCATCGCCCGCCTCATCACCGGCGACCCGGAGGCGACCGGTGCCGGCCAGCCCTGGGAACTGCTCCGCTACGAGCACACGACCCGGCTGCGCACCCTGATGCGGGAGCAGGGCTGGTCGCCCGCCACCGTCAACAAGCACCTGGTCGCCCTGCGCCGCGTGCTGAAGGAGGCGTGGCGGCTCGGCCTGATGAGCGGCGAGGACTACCAGCGCGCGGCCGATCTGCCCGCCTACAAGCACACCCGCGTCCCCGCCGGGCGGCACGTCGAGCCCGAGGCGCTCGCGGCCGTGCTGAAGGTGTGCGACGACGACCCCTCCCCCGCCGGCCGCCGCGACGGCGCCCTGCTGGCCGCTCTCTACTCCACCGGCTGCCGCCGGGCCGAGATCGCCGGGCTCACCCTGGCCGACTTCGACCCCCACGCGCGCTCGCTCCGGGTGCGCGGAAAGGGCGACAAAGAGCGTCTGGTCTACCTGACCACGCAGGCCGTCGAACGCCTCGACCTGTGGCTCGCCGTACGCGGGCGGGCGCCCGGGCCGTTGTTCTGCCCTGTCAACAAGGGCGGACGGCTGCGGATGGCGCACATGACCGGACAGGCGGTCGCCGACATCGTCTCCCGGCGGCTGGCCGCGGCCGGCACCGCCCGCCGTACGCCGCACGACTTCCGCCGCACGTTCATCGGCGAGCTGCTCGACGCCGGGGTCGACCTGGCCACCGCCCAGGCGCTGGTCGGCCACGCCTCCCCCGCCACCACCGCCCGTTACGATCGGCGGCCCGAGCGCCGCCGCCGCGAGGCCGTGGACCGGCTCCACGTCCCCGGCGCCGCCCGCTGAGCACCACCCGTCACCGGGCGCCCGCCCGTCAACTCGCCGTACGGGCGGCCCGCGCAGGCGTCACCCGTCCCGATCGTCGTCGCGGCGGTTGGCGACGATCACGGCGAACGGCGGGATCACCAGTGCCACCACGACCATCACGATCGCCGCGGTGGTGGAGAACATCCGGACGACGGCGCCGGCCAGCACGAACAACGTGAGGCACGTGCCCATCATCGCCAGGTACGCCTTCTTCCGGCGTCGCACCCCATCAGCGTATGCCCCGTCTCCGGCGGGCTCCGGCGACGGGCGGGCGGTCCCGTCCCAGCCGGGCCGCACCGGGGCGGCGCGGAAATCCCGGCACCGAGGGGTGGCGCGCCCGCTCCGCCCATGTCAGACTCGCTGTTATAGAACTCTCCGAAGAGTTATAGAACGATAGGAGGCATGGCGTGCGAGATCTGCTGCCATCGCGCGCGCCGGTCGCGCCGGGCGGGACGATGGGCGACCCCGGAGTGCGGGGCCGGTTCGGCGAATACGGCGGACGGTACGCGCCGGAGTCCCTGGCGGAGGCGTGCCGCCAGGTGGACGAGGCGTTCCGGGACGCCTGGGCGGACCCGGGGTTCCGCGGCGCCCTGGCACGGCTGCTGGCGGTGCACGCCGGGCGGCCGACCCCGCTGACCCCGGCCCACCGGCTGTCGGTCGGCGTCGAGGCGGAGGGCGGCGCCGGGGCGTCCCGCGGCCGGCTCGGCGTCCTGCACGGCTCCCGCTCGCTGTTCCTGCAGGACGGCGACGGGCAGATCATCCAGGCGCACTCCATCGCCGCCGGGCTCGACTACCCGGGGGTCGGCCCGGAGCACGCCCACCTGCGCGACCTGGGCCGGGCCCGCTACGTCACGGTCACTGACGACGAGGCGGTCCGCGCGGCGGTACGGCTGGCGCGCACCGAAGGCATCGTCCCCGCGCTCGAATCGGCGCACGCCCTCGCCTGGGTGATCCGCGCGGCGGACCGCGGCGACCTGCCCGCGGGATCGACCGTGCTCATGACGTCGTCCGGCCGGGGCGACAAGGACGTCTCGACCCTGAAGGAGATGCTGTGACGAGTTCCATCACGGCCGCGGGCGCGGCCGGGATCGAGCCGGCCCTGCTGGCCTCGCCGGCGACCCCGCAGCCGCGGCTGGCGGAGATCGCGCGCCGCAGCCGTGGCTTCGTCTACGCGGTGTCGCTGATGGGCACCACCGGCGAGCGGGCCGCCCTCGCCGCGTCGGCGGCGCAGCTCGCCGAGCGGCTCAGGCGTGTCACCGACCGGCCGATCTTGTTAGGATTTGGCGTTTCCACCCCGGACCGGGCACGCGAGGCCCACCGGCACGCCGACGGCGTGGTGGTCGGCGCCGCGATCATGCGGCGGGTGCTCGACGGGGCGGGACCGGACGACCTTCGGGCCTTCCTCACGTCCCTGCGGCAGGCCCTCGACCAGGAGTGTGACCCAGCACGATGACCCCCGACGCCGGACACGAGGCGAGATACCGCGCGATCGCCGCCGACCTCGCCGCGAAGATCCGGTCGGGAGAGTACGCCCCGGGTGAAGCGCTGCCGCCGCAGCGGGAACTGAGCGCCTCCTACGGGGTGACCCTGATGACGCTGCGCCAGGCGTTGCGGCTGCTCAGCGATGAGAAGCTGATCGTGCAGCAGCCCGGCAGGGGCACGTTCGTCGCCCCGCCCCACCTGGCGTACCAGCTCGACTCGCTCCGCAGTCTCGCCGACGACCTGCGTAAGCAAGGCCACGACGTGCGTACCGTGGTGACCGGGCGGGCGATGCGCCGGGCTCCCGCCCGGGTCGCCGCGCGGCTGCGGCTGCCTCCGGGCGAGACCGCCCTGCGGCTGGAGCGGGTCCGCGAGTTCGGGGGGCGTCCCGCCGTGCACCAGGTGTCCTGGGTCCGCCGGCCGGTGGCCGACGCGATCCGCGACCGCGACTTCACCGTCGTCACCCTCTACTCGGCCCTCGCCGACGCCGGAGTCGTGGTCGCCCGGGCGTCCGAGGTGGTCCGGCCCGGCCTGCTCGACTCCGCCGCCGCCCGTCACCTTCACGAGCCGCAGGGCAGCCCGGTGCTCGTCAGCACCCGCATCACCTACACGCTCGACGCCACGCCCGTGGTGTACGACCACGCCACGGTCCTCGGCAGCATGATGGAGATCCGCACCGAACGCGCCGCCACCGGCCTGTCCGTCACCTGGGGCGCCACCAGCTGAGGATCCCGCGCCACGGCTTCTCGATCGGCCGCCCGGGCGGTCATCCCTGCGGGGCGAACCACAGGCGGACCGCCAGCACGATGCCGATCAGGGCGGCCAGCCGGCGCAGCAGCCCGGCGGGAAGGCGCCGGGCGACCCGGGGCCCCAGCGTGGACCCCGCGAACAGGCCCGCCGCGAGGGGGACGACCGCGGCCCAGTCCACCGGCCAGAAGAGGGCGAACCCGGCGGCGGAGACCAGCACGCCGGCGCCGAGCAGCATGTTCTTCAACGCGTTGGCGGCGGGCAGCCGCGGCTCGGCGGTCACCAGGAGGAGCGTGAGGATCATCACCCCCGATCCCGCGCCGAAATAGCCGTTGTAGACCGATAGGGCGGCCAGCCCGAGGGGGAGAACGGCGTCCGGCGAGCCACGCCGCTCGTGCTGTGCGGTGAGCCGGGGCTGCGCGAGCAGCGCGAGCGAACCGGCGGCCACGAGGAACGGCACGACCCGGTCGAACACACCCGGCGGAGTCCACAGCAGCAACGCCGCCCCGACGGCCCCGCCCAGCGCCGCCAGCGGCACCCATCGCCGCAGCCACGGCCCCCGGCCGCGCAGTTCCGGCCGCGAGGCCAGCGCCGAGCCGGGCCAGCAGGCGACGAGCGCGACGATGTTGGCCACGTTCGCCGCGAGTGAGGGAAGACCCGCCGCGAGCAGGGCCGGATAGGAGATGAGGGACGTGATGCCGCCCGCGCTGCCGACCAGCCCGGCGAGCACTCCGGCGGCGGCCAGCAGCGCGGCGTTTCCGAGCCCCGTCACGAGGCCGGTGGCGCCCCGGCGTCCGGCGGGGACGTCTCGATCGATCGCCGCCAGGCGGCGATCACGGCCCGTTCCTTGGCGGGGTCGATCCCGGGCGGGGACGCGGGGATGCCGCCCGATCCGGTCAGCCACGCCCAGGTGTCGGCGACGGTCTCCACCACCGGACGGCACCGCAGGCCGGTCGCGAGGGCCCGGCCGACGTCGGTCCGGATGAGCCCGGCCCGCTCGGGACCGGGCGGTATCCATCCCGGCAGCTCCGCCCACCGGTCGATCCCCGCGGACTCGATCGCCTCGGGATCGACCCAGACCAGCTCCGCGCGCCCCCCGGTGACGGCGACCACGGACTCCAGCAGATTCCGGGTCGTGGTGTGCCCCTCCGGGTTGACCAGGTTGACCGGGCCCGTCACGCCGCCCTCGGCCGCGTCGAGGATCCAGGCCGCGAGGTCCCGTACGTCGACGTAACGGAACGGCTGGTCGGCGGGACCGGGGGCGAGCATCTCCCCGCCTCGCGCCGCGCGCAGCAGCCAGTGCGGCAGCCGTCCCGCGTTCTCATGCGGTCCGAGGATCAGCCCGGCCCTGGCCAGCACGGCGCGGTCGCCGATCACCGCCTCGGCGTCGGGGTGCGCCCACCCGGCGCGCCCGCGGGTGAAGGTGGTGACGTGCCAGTCGCGCTCCACGGCGGCCGTGACCACCCACCGCCCGACGAACGTCGTGCCGCCCAGCACCAGCAGTCGCATGCCGCTCATCCTCGCCGCCGGATCCGATACAGGACGTGCCGGCGCAGCCGGTGTCCCTCGGGCAGCGCCGGGTGGTCGAAGTCGTCGGCGGGGTCCCGGGTCATCCCGAGCCGCCGCATGACCGCCTGGGAGCGGACGTTCGTGACCGCCGTGAACGACACCGCCTCGGTCAGCCCGGCCCGGGCGAACCCGTCCTCCAGCGCCGCACGCGCCGCCTCCGTGGCGTACCCCCGCCCCCAGGCCGAGCGGGCGAGCCGCCAGCCGATTTCCACGCACGGCGTGAAGTGGGCGGTGAACCTCGGGACCGACAGCCCGGTGAAGCCGATGAACTCCCCGTCCGCCTCGACCGCCCACAGGCCGAACCCGTGCTCGTCGAACAGGGCGTCGGCGCGCTCGGCGAGCGTGTCGCTCTCCTCCCGGGTGAGCGGGGCGGGGAAGTGCTCCATGACGACCGGGTCGGCGTTCATCGCGGCGAAGGGCTCCTTGTCCTCCTCGCGCCAGCGCCGCAGCACAAGCCGTTGTGTCTTGATCGAACGCATCACCTGCCGACGATAGTGCAAGCGGGCTTGAGCCGCCGATGACGGACCCCGATGAGGTGTGCGGGAGAAAGCAGAGGTGGAAGTCGGCTAAAGTCGTTCATGGCCGATGTGGTTTGTGTCCCCCGGGCCTCAATCACCGCCTTCACGGAATACCGTTCGGCTGGAGCCGTGTTGTGCCTCTCGCCGAGGAGGCGACCGCCACATCGGCCCTCGACGTGGGCGCCCCGCGAGACTCGCTCTCGCGGGGCGCCGTCTTTCCGGCACCTCGGGAGCGGCGCCGGCCCGGCCGCCCGCGGTCACGCAAGGGCCCTGCGGGCGACCGTCCTCCCGCGGTTTCACCAGGCCCGGCCGCCGGGCAGGTCCGCCCTCGGCGGGTCAGGCGCGGGACAGCAGGGCGAGCATCCCGTCGACGGCCTCATGGAACGGCTCGGGCGAGCCGGCCGCGCGGGCCAGGACGTACCCGCCCTGCAGCGCCGCCGTGATCGTCGCGGCGGTGGTTCCGGGGTCGAGGGCGGCGGAGAGCTCGCCCCGGTCCCTCCCCTCGGCCAGCACCGCCGCGAGCCGGGCGCGCAGCCACGTGAACGTCTCCTCCACCGGCCGCCGCAGCGCCGGATCGGCCACGATCTCGGGGTCCTGGGTGAGCCTGCCGACGGGGCAGCCCCGCAGCACCTCCCGCTCGCGCCGCAGGTAGGCCGACACGCGTTCGAGCGCCGTGCCCGGGCCGCTCAGGATCTCCTCCACCTCGGCGCGCAGCTCCTCCGCCGTACGGCAGATCGCGGCGAGCGCGAGGTCGTGCTTGCCGGAGAAGTGGTGGTACATGCTGCCTTGCCCGGCTCCCGCCCGCTGCTGGATCGCCCGCGGGCTGGTTCCCACGTAGCCGCGCTCCCACAGCAGTTCCCGGGTGCTCTCGATCAGGCGGTCCTGCGTGCTCACGCTGTACATACTAGTAGGCACAACGAAGTGTTGGTGAAGCCGTACAAAACACAGGAGAGTGTGTTGCAGGGGTCATACACCTGTACGGGGGTCTGGTCGGCCTAGGGTATGTCCGTCGGACTGGAGAAGGAGAGGCCGTGCTCTACCCCGCCCTGAAGTTCGTCAGCGTCCCCATCATGCACGCGCTGTGGCGGCCGCGGACGGAGGGACGCGAGCACGTTCCCGCGCACGGGCCCGCGATCCTCGCGTCCAACCACCTGTCCGTCCTCGACTCGTTCTTCATGCCGGCCGTGGTGCCGCGGATGGTGCGGTTCGTGGCGAAGAAGGAGTACTTCACCGGCAACCGGCTCGTGGCCGCGTGGATGCGCGCGATGGGCGCCATGGAGATCGACCGGGCGAACGTCGCCGCCGCCCAGTCCATGCTCGACGCCGCGGTGGAGGTGCTCAAGGCGGGCGAGCTGTTCGGCATCTATCCCGAGGGCACCCGCTCCCCCGACGGCCGGCTGTACCGGGGGAAGGTCGGCGTGGCCTGGCTCACGCTGACCACCGGCGCCCCGGTCGTGCCCGTCGCCATGCTCGGCACCGAGAAGGTGCTGCCGCCCGGTGCGTCGGTGCCCCGCCTGCACCGCATCGGCGTACGCTTCGGCGAGCCGATGACCTTCACCGGCGACCCGGGCAGCGCCCGGGACCGGCGGCGGGTGACCGACGAGATCATGGCCGCGATCCAGCGTCTGTCCGGCCAGGAGTACGTCCCCCGGTACGGCGCCAGCGTCAAGGAGGCCGGCGGAGCCGGAGTGTGAACGACGACTCCCCCCGCTAGGCTCTGGTCCCGACCACAGGGCCGTCATTGGGGGTACGCGTGCCACGAGGACGTACTGTCGCGATCTCGGCCGCGGTGGCCGTCGTCCTGGCGGGGGCCGCGGCAGGCGGCGCCTACTACGTGCTGCACACGCGCGGCACGCCGCAGGAGACGGCGGCACGCTTCACCGCCGCGTGGTCCCGGGGCGACTTCGCCGCGATGAAGGCCGAGCTCGCCTCCCCCGCTCCCGGCTTCGACGCCGCGTACGCCGAACTCACCAAGAACCTCGGAGTGGCGAAGGTCGCCATCCGCGACGTACGGGCCGGGGCGGCCAAGGACGACAGGGCGACCGCCACCTTCACCGCCACCGCGACCGTGAAGAACGTCGGCGACTGGACCTACAAGGGCTCGCTCGCGCTGGTGGTCAAGGACCACTACTGGAAGGTCGACTGGTCGCCGTCCGCGGTGCACCCGGCGCTGAACGGGACCAACCACCTGGCGCTGAAGACGACGTGGCCGCAGCGGGCGCCGATCACCGACGCCAACGGCGACCGCATCGACGGCGGCGACGTGGGCGGCTCGGTGCAGCAGCTCGTCGGCTACCTCGACAAGGCCACGGCCAAGGACGTCGAGAAGCTGGGCAGCGCCTATAAGAAAGGCGACGCCGTGGGGCGCGGCGGCCTGCAGGAGACGTTCCAGAAGCAGCTCGCGGGCACCCCCACGACCGAGATCCAGGTGGTGGGCGACGGCCGCAAGACCCTGCACACCGTCAAGGGCTCCCCCGGCAGGGAACTGCGGACCAGCCTCGACCTCAAGGTGCAGAACGCCGCCGCCGACGCGGTGCGCGATCTGGACAAACCCGCCTCGCTCGTCGCCATCAGACCCTCGACGGGCGAGATCCTCGCCGTCGTCAACAACAGGGGCGGTTTCAACCGCGCGCTGGACGGCAGGTATCCCCCGGGGTCCACGTTCAAGACCGTCACGGCGGCCGGGCTGCTGGCCGAGGGCCTGACCCCGTCGAGCCGGGTGACCTGCCCGGAAGAGGTGACCGTCGGCGGGCTGAAGATCCGCAACTCCGACCACGAGGCGTTCGGATCGCTCTCGTTCCTCGACTCCTACGCCCATTCGTGCAACACCACGTTCGCCCCGCTCGCCGCGCAGAAGCTGGGTGCGCGCAAGCTGTACGACATGGCGACGGACCTGGGCTTCAACCAGCCGCTGCGCATCGGCGTCCCGGCGACCCCCGGCAGCATGCCGAAGGCCACCAGCGACGCCGAACTGGCCGCGGAGGCGTTCGGGCAGGCCAGGATCACCGCCAGCCCGCTGGTGATCGCGACGGTGGCCGCGGCGGTGGCCGACGGCTCCTGGCGGCCGCCCACGCTGGTGCCGTCGATGAAGCAGAAGATCGCTCCCAAGAAGCTGCCCGACGGGGTCGTCGAGGGCCTGCGGTCGATGATGCGGGCGGTCGTGACCAAGGGCACCGCCCACGCCGCCGGGCTGCCCGCGGGTACGGCGGGCAAGACCGGGACCGCCGAGTTCGGCACCGGCCCCAAACTCGACTCGCACGCCTGGTTCATGGGCTTCCGCGGCGACCTGGCCTTCGCCGTCGTCGTGGAGGGCGGCGGCATGGGCGGCGAGGTGGCCGCCCCGGTCGCCGCGCGCTTCCTCAAGGCCCTGTCCTGAGGCCCGGGGCGGGCCGGGGCATCGCCGGGGTTCCCCGCACCGCACCGGCCGTGCCCTCCACCGGCCGTGCCCTCCACCGGGCCGGCGCGATGGACGAACGCGATGGACGAAAAAGCCCTGCCGCGGATGGTGCGCCGACGCGGCCGGGCGATGGCCGTGCACGGCGCCGAGCGCGAGCGCGCGGAGGTCCCGGCGGCCAACGCGGAGGCTCGTGACGCCTGCCGCCGGGGCGTCACGGTCCACGCCGCTCACCGGCCGGCCGGGATCACACGCGAGGGTTCCGTACCCGGTGAGGTCCCGGGAACCGTCAGAGCGGAAGGGCCGCGGCGTCGTGCCGCAGAGCCATGACCAGCAGCGTCGCGATCAACGTGGCGATCAGCAGCCAGCTCACCGCGATGATCACCGTGGAGCGGCCGGGCCGGCGGCGGCCCGTGCCCCGCTCCTGCCCGCGCGCCGCACGCTGGTTGAACGACTCGATCCTCGCCGCAAGCTTGGGGTCCTCATCGATGAGGTGCCGCTCGATCATCGCCAGCATCCGCTCTTCGTCCTGCGACCAGGCCATCGCGCAACTCTCCCAGAACGCAAGGTATGTGCCGACGTTCTCCCCAACCATGAAGATCGTTAGCCGTTTCCTGAGCCGCGATTTACGACGGGTTGTACATTGCGATCTCCATCGAACCTGTGTTCTAATTGAACGGTGCGATGGGACGCGCTGCGCCTCGACGGGGGCATCGGCACGGGCGACGGCGGCCAGGGGGAGCCTGCTCCGCTGTTCGCCCGGTCGGCCGTGGCGAGGACCTTCGACACCCCCGAGTTCCGGGGCGTTACGTTCTACGAGATCCACGCCCGCTCGATCATCAACCGGGTTCCCGCGGCCAGCCGGGTGCCGTTCGAGTGGACGATCAACCCCTACCGCGGCTGCACCCACGCGTGCAGGTACTGCTTCGCCCGCAAGAGCCACGAATACCTCGACCTGGACTCCGGGCGGGACTTCGACTCGAAGATCGTCGTGAAGGTCAACGCCCCCGAACTGGTCCGTAGGGAGCTGGCGGCGCCCCGGTGGGGCGGGCACCCCATCGCGATGGGCACCAACGTCGACTGCTACCAGCGGGCCGAGGGACGCTACCGGCTGATGCCGGGCATCCTCGCCGCCCTGCGCGACGCCCGCAATCCGTTCTCGATCCTCACCAAGGGCTCGCTGATCCTGCGCGACCTCGGGCTGCTCGCCGAGGCGGCCGAGGTGACCGATGTGAGCACGGCGGTCTCGGTGGGGTTCACCGACGAGTCGCTGTGGCGGGCCGTCGAGCCGGGCACCCCCTCGCCGCGCAAACGCCTCGAAGTGTGCGCCACGCTGAACGCGCACGGCATCCCGTGCGGCGTGCTGATGGCGCCGATCCTCCCCTATCTCTCCGACTCCCCGCAGGCGCTGGAGACCACCGTGCGCCGCATCGCCGAGGCCGGCGCGACGTATGTCACGCCGATCGTGCTCCATCTCCGGCCGGGCGCGCGCGAGTGGTTCATGGCGTGGCTGTCCCGCGAGCATCCCCGGCTCGTCCCCCGCTACCTCGAGCTGTACGGCCGGGGCGCCTATGCCCCCAAGGCGTACCAGGAACGCATCGGCCAGACCGTGCGCGCGCTCGCCCGCCGGCACGGCGTCGGCCGGCCGGCCCCGCCCGGCGCCCGGGGCCACCGGTCCGATCCGCGCCCGGCGTCTCCGCCCGCACCGGCCATGACGCCGGAACAGCTCACTCTCCTTTAGCGGCCCCCTCAACCAGACCGCAGCCTCGCGCAGACCGCAGCGCAGATCGTGCACGGTCCGCACACGGGAACCCGACCGCCGAGCCGCCGGGCGGCGTTTAGGTCGGAATGAGGTGGCGGGGTGGCCGGCCCTGTCGAGCGACGCAGCCGGTGGAGCCGGGCGGCTTCGGTGTGGCGGTGCAACCGGCGGAGCCGGGGAACGGTCCCGCCGGCCCGGAATATGGAGCCAGCCGGCTTCGGTGTGGCGGTGCACCCGGTGAAAGCGGCTGGTTCCGGCCTCGTGACGCAACCGGCGGAGCCGGGAAAACGGGCCGGACCGGGAAACCCGTGCCGGGCGAGAATGCGCGGCACCCCGGACCGGCCTGCGGATACGATCGGCGGGCGTGGGGGACGACGCCGGGGACTTTGTCCGTGCGCACACCAGGCTCGCGGCCGTGCCGTACGTGCCGGAGATACGGCTGCATCTGATCACGCCGGGCGCCGTGCCGGGCTCGGACGAGGGCGTGTACGAGCTGTGGGAGCGCGCCGGGCGGCTGCCCTTCTGGGCCTTTCCCTGGGCCGGCGGGCAGGCGCTGGCCCGCCACGTGCTCGACCACCCCGAGATCGTGCGGGGCCGTACCGTGCTCGACCTCGCCACCGGCTCGGGGTTGGTCGCGGTCGCCGCGGCGCTGGCCGGGGCCGCCCTCGTCGTCGCCAACGACGTCGATCCGTACGCGCTCGCGGCGGTCGAGCTGAACGCCCGCGCCAACGGCGTCACGGTCCGGATCGCCGGGGGCGACCTGCTCGACGGAGCGCCGTCCCAGCAGGTCGTGCTGGCCGGGGACGTCTACTACGAGGAGCCGCTGGCCCGGCGGGTCACTCCGTTCTTGTCCCGGGCGGGCGGCGACGTCCTCGTCGGCGTGCCCGACCGCGCCTGCTGCTACCTCCCGGAAGGGCTGTTCGAGCCGGTCGGCGTGCACCAGGTGCCCGCCTCGCTGGAGGACACCCCCAGAAAGCGGACAACCATTTATCGCCTCTCGGCCGCCATGTGAGTGACGTCACACAACGATAAGCCACCGATTCACGTCTAGGGGGAGGGGATCTTCAACTGACATGAAAGGGGGGCATGACCATGTCTCCTCTGTTTTCTCTCCGCCGGACGATTGCCGGGAAAGCCGCCAGGAAATTAACCAGAAAAGCGGCCAGAACCGTCATATGGGCGTTGGAGGCCCGTGACCGGCGGCGCGCCCGGTCGGCACCGCCGCCGGACGGCCACGAAATCCGCATCCTGCTGCTGCACGCCAACGGCATGGGCGGCACGATCCGGACCGTCTTCAACCTCGCCGGATATCTCGCGCGCAGCCACGATGTCGAAATCGTGAGCGTCGTACGGGAGCGCGACCAGCCTTTTCTTCCCGTCCCGCCCGGGGTGCGCATCCGATATCTCGACGACCGGCTGCCCCGCCGCAAGGGCCTGCTGTCCCGGTTCCCGAGCAGGCTGGTGCCGAAGGACGAGGCGGCCTACCACTGGTTCACCCTGCGCACCGATCTCAAGCTGGTGCGCTACATCCGCTCCCGCCGCCGCGGCATCCTCATCGGGACCCGGCCCGGCCTGAACCTGATCGCCGCGCGCTTCGCCCCTCCGGAGATCATCACGGTCGCGCAGGAGCACGGGAACCTGTCCTCGCATCAGCCGCTGGTACGCAAGCAGATCATCCACAGGTACGGCAGGCACGACGCGGTCGTCACCCTCACGCGGGCCGATCTGCGCGCCTATGAGCGGTCCTTCGAGAAGGCGCGCGGGAACCGCCCCGCCGTGCTTACCCAGGTGCCCAACGCGACGCCCCGCCTCGGCGGCGGCATCTCGCCGCTCACGTCGAAGACCGTCGTCACCGCCGGCCGCCTGACCTGGGGCAAGGGCCACGACCTGCTCATCCGCGCATGGGCGCACGTGGCGCAGCGGCACCCGGACTGGACCCTGCGGATCTACGGCGACGGCCCCCGGCAGGACAAGCTCCAGGCGTCGATCGACAAGCGCGGGCTCGCCGGGAGAGTGTTCCTCGAAGGCCCGGCCGAGGACGTCGGCGCCGTTCTCGCGGACGCCTCGATGTTCGTGCTGAGCTCCCGCCACGAGGGCATGCCGATGGTCATCCTGGAGGCGATGAGCAAGGGCCTGCCGGTCGTCAGCTACGACTGCCCGACCGGCCCCAAGGAGATGATCAGCCACGGTCACGACGGCCTGCTGGTTAAACCCGAGAAGATCCACGCGATGGCCGACGCCATCTGCACGCTCATCGAGGACGAGGAGCTGCGGCGGCGGATGGGCGCCAACGCGCTGGAGACGGCCGCACGCTACGACCTCGACGTCATCGGCGCCCGCTGGGAGGACCTTCTGTCCGGCCTGGTGGACCGGCGGAAGGGGCTTGCCTCCCCCACGCTCTCCGAGCCGGGTCCCGGCCCGGACGAAAGAGAGCAGATCGGACACGAGCACACCAGAGCCGATGTCCGGGAGGTGCGGAAGCATGCGGTGCGGCTCGGCCCCGGGGCGTGAAGCCCGGGCGGGCCGAGCAGCGCCCGGCACCGCACCGGGGGCTCCCTCCGGTGGTCACAGGAAGATGCCGCCGGAGACCTCGACGCACTGGCCGCTGATCCAGCCGCTCTCGCGGTAGCCGGGACGGCGAGCCGGGTGAGTCACCCGGTTTCTCCCCGTCGGCGAGCTGGAGGACTCCGCCTCGGTCGCCTCGCCGACCGGCATCCCGCTGCCGCCCCGCCGGCACGTATCACCAGCACGCCGTGGCCAGACCCTCACGCCCGGCCGGGCGTCGATATCCACGGGTCAGGGCAGTGTTCGCGGCCGTTCGCCTCCCGCTGCCGGTCCTGGTTGTCGGGATGGAGCCGCTGCGATTCGGGTCCGGGACTCCTGTCCGCGGTGACCCCATCGGCGCCCTCACCGGAACGCGCTTGGATACGGTCGACCACCTGCCGGCTCCACACGTGGATGGCCGCAGCCTGCTCGGGCGTGAGCGTTTCGAAGAAGTACCGGCGGATGTTGTCCGCGTGCCCCAGGATGGCGTCCTCCACGGCACCGCGGCCCTTGGCGGTCAGTCCGACCCCGGTCCGGCGGCCGGACCGGTCCTCGGTCCTGTGCACGAGTCCGCGGTTCTCCATCCGCGTCAGCTGGTGCGCCACCCGGCTTTTCTCCCAGGCGAGTGACTCGGCGAGCTCGCCCACGCGCATCCGGCCCTCGGCCGCCCGGTGGAGCGTCACGAGCACGCTGAACTCGGCCTTGGAGATGCCGAAGTCGCGCCGCAGATCACGGTCCAGCTCACGGGCCAGGAGACGCTGCGCCTGCATCCAGCTCTCCCAAAGCTCCCACTGCTCGGGTTCCAGTGTGCGGGGCTTCGCCATGACACCACCATAACGGCCCTCAGTTGACGCGACAACTCACCTCGTGCTTATAGTTGTCACGTCAACTTCGGGTCGTGTTCGGCACGGCCTTTCGTCACGATGCGCCGCGCATGCCGCCAACGACGGCGATGCGCCGAGGAGCGGGAATGAATCAGACAGTGGTGGTCGTCGGGGGAGGGTATGGAGGGTCGCTGGTCGCCAAGGAGCTGGACTCCGAGGCCGACGTCACGCTCATCGATCCCCGGGAGGCCTTCGTCAACGCAGCCGCGTCGCTGCGGGCGCTGACTCGCCCGCACTGGGCGCACAACGCGTTTTTCCCGTTCGCGACGCTGCTCCAACGGGGGCGAGTGATCCGCGACAGGGCCGTCTCGGTGGACCCGAAGGGCGTCACGCTCGCTTCGGGTGAGCGGGTCGAGGCTGATTATCTAGTTCTGGCCACCGGTTCCAGCTACCCGTATCCAGCCAAACCGCGCCATGCGTCGACGAGCATCGCCCAGCAGCTGGACGATCTGCGCGAGACACACAAGGAGCTGGCCGGCGCCGGCCGCGTGCTCATCCTCGGCGCCGGCCCGGTCGGCCTGGAGCTCGCCGGGGAGATCAAGGACGTCTGGCCGGACAAGTACGTGGTCGTCCTCGACAGGGCCGATCAGTTGCTCCCCGGCTTCCTTCCCGAGGTGCGAAACGAGCTGCGCCACCGGCTGGACGAGCTCGGCATCGACGTGCGGCTGGGCACTGCTCTGACCGCGTTGCCGACCGTCGAGGCCGGTCGGGCCGGCCGTTTCGCGGTCACCACCGACACGGGCGAACAGATCGTGGCAGACATCTGGTTCCAAGCCTTCGGGGTCGAGATCAACACCGGCTACCTGGCCGACGGCTCCCTCTCGCCGCTGACCGAGCAGAACACAATCCCGGTCACCGAACGACTGAACGTCCAGGGCTACGAACACATCTACGCGATCGGAGACATCGTCGCCCTTCCCGACCCCAAGATGGCCTCCTACGCGATGACCCATGCAGACATCGTGGTGAAGAACCTCAGAGCTCAGCTGGCCGGCGACCAGCCGGACGCCGTTCACACCGCGACATCCGAGCGGAGAATCCTGCTTCCGCTGGGGACGCGCACGGGCATCGGCCAGCTCCCCACACCGGACGGCGTCGCCGCGGTCACGGCCGAGACGGTCTACGAACGCAAGGGCGCCGACCTGTTCACCGCACGGTTCGCCTCCCGGTTCGGCCGCGCCTGACAAAAGCCGTACCACCCGGCGCTCCTTACCGGGACGCCACGTCAGCCCTCGGCGGCCTGGTCGGGCCCACTCATTCAGGCGGCGGGCGAGCGCCCGCACCTCCTGCCGTAGTTCGGGCGGCCCGACCACGGTGAACGGCACGCCGAGGCCGGCCAGCCGCTGCGCCATGCCGTCCAGCCGTTCGCGCGGCCGGTCACCCGCACTCCCCCGTCCGCCGGCGTGAGAACCGCCACCATCGGCGGAATCCGCCGGTCCCACTCGCCCAGGTCAAGCAGCTGATCGCGACCGGGCACCCGGCGTACGCGGGAGCTGCGTGAGCTGGTCACCGGTCATTAGCCGATGCTCTTTCACTCCGGCGGTCTCGCAGCGCTCCGTGCCAGGTTCGAGTACCACCCCGACGCCTTTACATTGTAGATTCCCTGGATGGGACTTTTGTACTGCCCAGGGCCGTATTGATTGATCTACTCGGGCCCGCGGCACCCGCCTACCTTCGTCTTCGTGACAACGAACACCTCCGATGCCGTGTCCCTGACCTCGGCGACCAAGCATTTCGGCCCCGTACGGGCCGTGGACGGGCTCACGCTCACCATCCCCCGCGGCCAGACCGTCGCGCTCCTCGGCCCCAACGGCGCGGGCAAGTCGACCACCATCGCCATGCTGCTCGGACTGCTGCCGCCCGACTCCGGGCACGCCGCGCTCTTCGGCCTCGAGCCCGAGCAGGCCGTACGGCAGGGCATGGTGGGCGCGATGCCGCAAGAGGGCGGCCTCATCCCGCGTGTCACGGTCCGCGAACTGCTCACCTTCGTGGCCGGGACATACTCCGCTCCCCTCCCCCTCGACCAGGTGCTCACGCTCGCGCGGATCGAGGACCTGCGCGACCGCCGGGTGGACCGGCTGTCCGGCGGGCAGGCGCAGCGCGTGCGGTTCGCGATGGCGGTGTGCGGCGACCCCGACCTCATCGTCCTCGACGAGCCCACCGCGGCGCTGGACGTGGCGGCCCGGCGCGAGTTCTGGGAGAGCATGCGCGGGCTGGCCAGCCGGGGCAAGACGATCCTGTTCTCCACGCACTACCTGGACGAGGCCGACGAGCACACCGACCGCGTCATCGTGCTCGGCCACGGCCGGGTGATCGCCGACGGCACCAGCGCGGAGATCAAACAGGCCACGGCGCTGACCACGGTGAGCGTGACCGCCGAAGGCGAGTGCTCCTGGCTCGCCACCCTGCCCGGCGTGCGCCACATGGAAGTCAAGGGCACCCGGGTCCACCTGCGCAGCGGCGACTCCGACGCCACCGTCATGGCGCTCGCCCGCGCGGGCGCCGTACGCGATCTGGAGGTGGTCCCCGCGGACCTGGAGGACGCCTTCGTCGCACTGACCACCGACGCCGCCCCGGCCACCGACAAGGAGAGCGTGTGATGCTCGGATACGTACGACTCGAACTCATCAGGACCATGCGCGACGGCGGTTATGTGATCTTCGGGATCGTGATGCCGGTCGTCATGTATCTCCTCTTCACCAACCTCGGCCTGGCCCCCGGCGACCGGCACGACGCCGCGATCTACACGATGGTCAGCATGGCCGCGTACGGCGCGCTCGGCAGCGCGTTCAACAACGGCACCGGCATCGCGGAGGACCGCGCGGCGGGATGGCTGCGCCAGTTGCGGCTCACCCCGCTCGCCCCCGCCCAGGTCGTCGCCGGGAAGGTCCTCATCGGAGCGGTCAGCGTGGTGCCGAGCATCGCGGCCGTGCTGCTGTCCGGCGTCCTGGTCAACCACGTCACGCTCGCGCCGCAGCAGTGGCTGGCGATCGTCGCGCTCCTGTGGGCGGGCACCGTGCCGTTCTCCCTGCTCGGCCTCGGCAACGGCTACCGCCTGTCCGGCCAGACGGCGGCGATGGCCAACCTCGCGACCATGCTGACGCTGTCCATCGTCGGCGGCCTGTGGGTGCCGGTTCAGAACTTCCCGTCCTGGCTGAAGGTGATCGCCGAGTGGACCCCGTCGAACAACTACGCGGGCCTGTCCTGGCGGATCGCGTTCGGCGATCCCCCCACCATCCACCAGATCGTCCTGCTGCTGGGATGGATGCTCGTCTTCGCCGTCTACGCGGTGTACGGCTACCGCCGCGCCGGTCGCCGGGCCTGACCCGGTACGGTGACGTAGCTGTGCGCACGAACGAACGCGACACCTGGCTCGACCCGCTGAAGGAGGGCGAGCGCGGCCCGGACGCCAAGGGCATGTATGTGTGGGCGGCTCTGGCGGGAGCGCCGGTGTGGGACATCACGCACGGCGGCTCCCGCCCGCTGTGGCTGGCCTGGCCCGCCGCGCTGACCGCCGCCGGGCTCTACCTGGTCACCACGCACTACGCCTTCGCCGACCGGCGGCGTGCGCTGCCGGTGCTGGGGCTGCTCGCGGTGGTCGTCCTGGTGTCGGTCGTGGGGTTCGGCGGCAACTGGCTTTACCTGGTCGTCATGCTGGCCGTCGCCACCGGGACCACCGTACGCGGCAAGGCCCTGCCGGTGGCGCTGATCGCGGAGTGCGCGGCCGGCCTGGCCCTGGCCGTACGGGCCGACGCCGGCCTCAGCGGCGTCCTCGCGCTGGTCTGGGGCACGTTCACCTCCGGCCTGATCCCGGCGATCATCATCCGGCTGTGGGAGGCCATCCACGAGCTCAAGGCCACCCGCGAGGAGCTGGCCCGGGCCGCGGTGACCGAGGAGCGGCTGCGATTCTCCCGCGACCTGCACGACCTGCTCGGCCACACCCTTTCCGTCATGGTCGTCAAGGCCGAGGCCGTACGCCGTCTGGTGCGGGTGGACGCGGACGCGGCGGCCGGGCAGGCGGCCGACATCGAACAGATCGGGCGGCAGGCGCTGACGGAGGTGCGGGCCGCGGTCACCGGCTACCGCGGCAGGGGGCTCGCCGCCGAGCTGGACTCCGCGCGCGCCGCGCTCGCGGACGCCGGCATCGAGGCGACCATCCGCACCTCCTCCGTCCGGCCAGGTCCCGAGATCGACGCGCTGCTCGGCTGGGCCGTGCGCGAGGGCGTGACCAACGTCATACGGCACAGCGGCGCGGCGGCCTGCGCCATCGACCTGCGCGACGACGGCGGGCTCCTGGAGCTGGAGATCCGCGACGACGGCCCGCCCAAGAAGACCCCCGGGCCCGGCAAGGGGCACGGCAACGGGCTGATCGGCCTGCGTGAGCGGGTGAAGGCCGCCGGCGGCACCGTGCGGGCCGCGGCGTTAACGGATGGCGGATTCCAGCTCCGGGTGGCCGTGCCGTACGCCGCGGAGCCGCACGCGAGGAAGGACGGGCAGTGATCAAGGTGCTGCTGGCGGAGGACCAGGGCATGATGCGGGGCGCGCTGGCCCTGCTCCTCGGTCTTGAGGAGGACATCGAGGTCGTCGCCCAGGTCGGGCACGGCGACGAGGTGGTGGACACCGCGCTGCGCACCCGGCCCGATGTGGCCCTGCTCGACATCGAGATGCCGGGCCGCGGCGGCCTGGAGACCGCCGCCGACCTGCGCGAGCGCCTGCCGGAGTGCGCCGTGCTCATCCTCACGACCTTCGGGCGGCCCGGTTACCTGCGCCGCGCGATGGAGGCGGGGGCGCGGGGGTTCCTGGTCAAGGACGGCCCGGTCGAGGAGCTCGCCGACGCCATCCGCCGCGTGCTGCGCGGTGAGCGGGTCATCGACCCCGCACTCGCGGCGGCCGCGCTGAGCACCGGCCCGAGCCCGCTGACCGACCGGGAGCGGGACGTGCTCGCGGCGGCGTCCGACGGCTCGACGATCTCCGACATCGCGGCCCGCCTCCACCTGTCGGAGAGCACGGTGCGCAACTACCTGTCGTCGGCCATCGGCAAGACCGGCACCAGGAACCGGATCGAGGCGGCCCGCCTGGCCCGCCACAACGGCTGGCTATAGCACCCGCACGTCGAACTCGTCGCCCTCTAGGCCGGCCCGTGAGGGGTGACGCTCGCGCGGGCTACAACCGGGAAAGCGCCTGCATGGCCTCCCTCTCGATGCGCGACAGGTCACGGAGGACGGCGCCGGCCTGTTCGAGGCATCCCGCGTCGCCGCTTTCCCCGGCCTTCGCGACCAGGGTGGAGACCTGCGTCCACAGCACGGCCGCCTCGGCGTACAGCCGGTGGCCCGTGCGCAGGTTGCCGTCCTCGATCAGGCCGGTGCACTCGCCGAGGAAGTCCCGGTAGAGGGCGCGGAACAGGGCCCCGCCGGTGCCGCCCTTCTCCATGAGCAGGGCGGCCTGCGGGAGGTCCCGCCGCGGCTCGGCGGCGCGTCGCAGCCATCCGGGCACCTGCGTGGCGGCCTTCTCGATGCCCCGGTAGCCCAGGTTCGCGATGGGAGCGGCGAGGAAGGCGGCCGCGCAATCCTTGATGGCGGGGATGATCCGGTCCTGCCAGGCGATCGGACGGGCCGGCAGGGTGATGGTGAAGGAACGGTTCCTGGCGGTCACAGGTTCCTGGTGAGTTCGAACGGCTTGACGCGGCCCCCGAGGAAGGGGACCGGCATGGCCTTGGCGTCCCAGTAGACGAACGACAGGCCCGCCCCCAGCCCGAACAGCATGGGCTCCGACAGGTCGAGCCCCTCATGCCGCAGCAGCACCCCCAGCGCGGTCGTCTCGCAGTGCCGCATGCCATGAGCCTCGACGTCCTTCACGGTGCCCATGCTCGCCCTCCTCATGCCGACGGTGTCCTTGCCCGGCAGCGAGCCTCCCACAGTGGGAGAGCCCGGCCGGTCACTCCGCGAGGGCGCGGTTGACGGCGGCGAGCACCGCCCGGGCGAACGCCGTCACGGCGTCGGCGTCCTCGCCCGCGCCCCAGGCGGACACACCGCCGGCACGGCACCGCACGTAGGAGACGGCGCCGCCCTCCACGGGATGCCCGCCCTGCCAGAGCACCTCCACCGCGACCCCGGCCGCCGTCAGCGCGGCGGTTACGGCCGCCGCCGGCTCCGCGCCGGTCCCCTCGCTTTCCCGCCCGTCCCGCCGTACCACGCAGCGGAAGCCGTCGCCGTCGCCGGTGCACGACGACAGCGTGACCGGCCCGTCCTCCGCCATGTACGCGGCGCGGAACAACCGGATCAGGTCCTTCGCCGTGGCCTCCCGCCCGCTGTCGTCCGTCTCGTCCTGGACGACGCGGGAGAACTCGGCGCGCAGCGCCTTCGGCAGGTCGAGTCCGTGGTGGACCTTGAGGAGGTGGGCGATGCCGCCCTTGCCCGACTGGCTGTTGACCCGGATGACCGCCTCGTAGGTGCGGCCGACGTCGGCCGGATCGATCGGCAGGTACGGCACCGACCAGGGCGCCTCCCCCGCCGGCACGCCCCGCTCGGCCGCCGTGCGCTCGTGGTGGGCCAGGCCCTTGCTGATCGCGTCCTGGTGGGTTCCGGAGAAGGCCGTGTAGACGAGGTCTCCGCCGTACGGATGACGGACGTGGACCGGCAGGCGGTTGCACTCCTCGACCGTGCGCCGGATGACGTCGATGTCGGAGAAGTCGATCATCGGGTCCACCCCCTGCGCGTACAGGTTGAGCGCGAGGGTGACGAGGTCGACGTTCCCGGTGCGCTCGCCGTTGCCGAACAGGCAGCCCTCGACGCGCTGCGCCCCGGCCAGTACGGCGAGCTCCGCGCAGGCCACCCCGGTGCCCCTGTCGTTGTGCGGGTGGACCGAGAGGATGACCGCGTCACGCCGTTCCAGGTGGCGGTGCATGTACTCGATCTGGTCGGCGTACAGGTTGGGTGTGGAGATCTCGACGGTGGCGGGCAGGTTGTGGATCACCGGCCGGTCGGGCGAGGCGTCCCAGAGCCGGGTGAGGCCGTTGCAGACCTCCAGCACGAAGTCGGGCTCGGTGCAGTTGAACACCTCCGGAGAGAACTCGAACCGCACCGCCGTCCCCGGCATCGCGTCGGCCAGCCTGGCGATGTGACCCGCCGCCTCCCGGATGAGCGCGTGCAGCCCGGCCCGGTCCTGCCCGAGCACGACGTCCCGCCAGACCGGCGCGGTCGCGGTGTAGAGGTGCACCACCGCGCGCGGCATGCCCTGGATCGAGGCGAAGGTCTGCTCGATGAGGTCGCGGCGGGCCGCCGTGAACACCACAGGGGTCACGTCGTCCGGCACGGCGCCGCTGGTGACCAGGTGACGGATGAAGTCGAAGTCGGTCCGGCTGGACGACGGATAGCCGACCTCGATCTCCTTGAAGCCCATCGCGACGAGGAGGTCGAACATGCGCCGCTTGCGCGGCGTGTCCATGGGCTCGGCCAGCGCCTGGTTGCCGTCGCGCAGGTCGACGGGCACCCACAGGGGGGCGCGCTCGATCCTGCGGTCCGGCCAGGTGCGCCGAATCCCGAGGATCTCGACCCGCTCGTGCGCCGGCCGGTAGCGGTGGTACGGCATCGCGCTGCCCCGCTGGGGATTCCAGGCGGGAGCGTCGGCGGGCACCGGGCCGTCGGGGGTACGAAGCGTCGGGAAGTGAGCGGAAGCGATGGTCACGGTTGTGATCCTTCGGTCGGAGGGGCGACCGGCAGCACGGCACCCCGCGGCGGGGTGCCGGTCATCGGATCAAGCCCCGCCGCGGCGACCGAGAAGAAGGATGCCGAACGGCGTCATGGGCGGTAGGGTAACCCCACGACAACTCCTCAGACAACCTGAGAGGTGATGCGATGGCGCTCGGCGCGCTCCACCGCAGCCCCCTCGTCGACCAGGCCGTCGAGAGACTGCGCGAGCAGATCACGGAGGGCCGCTGGCCGGTCGGCACCCGCCTGCCCGGAGAGACGACCCTGGCCAAGACCCTGGGCGTGGGCCGCTCCACCGTCCGCGAGGCGCTGCGCGCCCTGGCCGGAGCCGGGCTGGTCCAGGCACGCCAGGGCGCCGGGGTCTTCGTCATCGCCGACAGGCCCGCCGAGGACTGGACGGCCCGTCTGCGCCGGGCCGCCGTAACCGACGTCTACGAGGTGCGCATGCTGGTCGAGGTGCAGGCCGCCCGGCTGGCGGCGCGGCGCCGCACCCCGGACGACGTGGCGGCGCTGCGGGCGGCGCTCGAGGCCAGGCGAGCGGCCGCGCGGGGCGACGACGCCGCCTTCGTCGACGCCGACATCGCCCTGCACGCGGCCGTCGTCGCAGCGGCGCACAATCCGGTGCTGACCGACCTGTTCGCCGAGTTCGTCCCCCGCCTGCGGGAGGGGCTGATCGCCCTGGTGGACCTGCTCGGCCTGCGGGCGGACGACCCGAATCCGGGAGACGACACCCACGCGGCGTTCGTCGAGGCGGTGGAACGCGGCGACGCCGAGGCCGCGGGCCACGTGCTGCAGGCCGAGCTGGAGCAGACCCTCGACCGCCTCCGCGGCACGCGCTGAGGGGGTCAGGGCTCGACGGCGCCGGAGAAGAAGTCGCGGTCAAAGGTGATCTTGGCGAGCACCTTCTGCCCGTCGGCGTTGGGGTGGAAGTAGTCCCAGGCGCTCACCTGCTTCAGCGTGAACGGGTAGGAGAAGACCGCGCCCCCGTCGTAACGGCAGTTCGGGCCGTACCTCGCGCACGCCTGCTTGAGCTGCTCGTTGTAGTCCATGATCCGCTCGCGCACCCGGTCGCGCCTGGCCTCGTCCTTCTTCGCGGTGGACTTCGGGTTGGCCAGCATCGACTGGCAGATATGGCCGATGGTCCAAAACAGCCGCGCCCAGGCGTTGTCCTTGCCGACCCGCCACAGCCGCTTGACGTCCGGAATGCTCGCGACGAGGATCCGCGCACCGGTGGGCCGCAACACGTCGAAGGCCTTGTCGATGTTGCGGCGGAACGTTCCAACCGGCGTCATCTCCTTCTCGGAACCCACGCAGGCGTCCTGCGCCCCGATCAGGACCGTGACGTAGCCGGCGCCGGCCTCGGCGGCCTTGCGCGCCTGCCCGGGCAGGTCGGCGCTGGTCGACCCCGGAACGGCGAAGTTCAGGTTGTGCCCCTTGATCGAGCTTCCCATCGCGAGCAGGCGCAGGTAGTGGCTGTTCACCGACGGCGAGTCGCCGGCGGACCACGATCGGGACGTGCAGGCGACATACCAGCCGCAGGCGTTGAACCCCGCGCTGATCGAGTCGCCCAGCGCCGCCATCACGGTGGGAATCGTACGGGCGTGGGCGCCGGTCGGCGCGAGCAGGACGGCCGCGGCCAGGACCGGCGTGATCTTCTTGATCATCGGCACCTCCGGGAGATCAAAGGTAGGGATCGCGTGGAGGTGCGCTCTATCGCCACCGGGGAAGTCGGGCCTTCCATGACCAAGTTCCTATCGCGGCTTGACAGAAGGGGCGGCAGCCGCATACCGGGGGGCCTGGTGTCGAACATGTTCAGATCCTGCGTAGAGTGAGTCGGGTGAGTGTCGCTCTTCTCCGGCCCCTTGTGGTTCGCACGGTCGCGGTGAGCGACCCTGACGACCTGCTGGCGCGTCTGCCGGACGCCGCGCCGTACGCCTGGATCAGACACGGTGAAGGTCTCGTGGGCTGGGGGCAGGCGGTACGGGCCGCGGTGCCGCCGGGCCCCGGCCGGTTCGACTGGGCGCGCGGCTGGCTCTCCTCCCTGTTCACCGGGGCGCTCATCGAGGACGAGGTCGGCGTGCCCGGCTCGGGACCGGTCGCCTTCGGCTCCTTCACCTTCGACCGCGACGCCCCGGGGAGCGTGCTGGTCGTCCCCCGCGTGGTGCTCGCCCGCCGCGACGGCCGCGCCTGGCTCACCACGATCGGCGACGACGCCTTCGACCTGGTCACCCCGCCGGCCGAGCCCGGCCGCATCCGGTACGGCGACGGCTCGCTGACGGCACCCGAGTGGGAGCACCGGGTCGCGCAAGCCGTACGGCGGATCAAGGACGGCCTGCTGGACAAGGTCGTGCTCGCCCGCGATCTGACGGCCGTCGCCGAACGGGACATCGACCCCCGCGTGCTGCTGACCCGGCTGGCCGAGCGCTACCCCGAGTGCTACACGTTCTCCGTGGACGGGCTGGTCGGCGCGACGCCGGAACTGCTGGTGCGGCACACCGGGCAGGCGGTCGAGTCGCTGGTGCTCGCGGGCACGACGCCCCGCGGCAGCGACCCCGCCGACGACGCCGCCCGCGGCGCCGCCCTGTACGCCTCGCAGAAGGACCGCCACGAGCACGCCTGCGCGGTCGCGTCCGTCCGGGAGGCCCTCGCTCCCCTGTGTTCGGACCTGCACGTCCCCGACGAACCCGAGCTCCTGGTCCTGCCCAACGTGCAGCACCTGGCCAGCCGGGTCACCGGGCGGCTGTCCGACGGCGCCTCGGTGCTCGACGTGGTGGCGGCCATGCATCCCACGGCCGCCGTCGGCGGGACCCCCACGGGCGCCGCGCTCGAGGTCATCCGTGAGCTGGAAGGCATGGGCCGGGCGGGCTACGCCGGTCCGGTCGGCTGGATCGACTCACGCGGCGACGGCGAGTGGGGCATCGCGCTGCGCTGCGCGTACGTCTCGGGCAGGCAGGCCCGGTTGTTCGCCGGCTGCGGCATCATGGCCGGCTCCGACCCCGCCGCCGAGCTCGCCGAGGCGCAGGCCAAGTTGCGCGCGATGCAGTACGCCCTGGAAGGGTGACCGCCGGGCCTCACCGGGCGAGGTGGACGGTGCCGCCGAGCGCGGTCTCGGCCCGCCCGGCGGTCACCCCCGCGATCCACTCCTCGAAGGCGGGCAGCCGGTCCTCGGCGACCGCCACCTCGAACACGACCCGTGCGCCGTAGTCGACGCCGCGCAGCGAGTACGGCGAGGCACGCAGGTCGCTTTCCAGCCGCCCCGCCTGCGCGTGGCCGACCGACACCGTCACGACCGCAGCCGGAACCATCTCGACCACCTCGGCCCGGTCGAGCGTCTCCCCCACCACTCCGCCGTACGCCCGGGCGAGGCCGCCCGCGCCCAGCAGCACCCCGCCGAAGTAGCGGGTGACGACGGCGACCACGTCCGCGAAGCCGCGCCGGGCGAGCATCTCCAGCATGGGCGTGCCGGCCGTGCCGCCCGGCTCCCCGTCGTCGTCCGCTCTCCGGACGCTCTGCCCGATGACGTACGCCGAGCAGTTGTGCGTCGCGTCACCGTAGAGCCGCTTCCGCTCCGCGACGAACGCCCGCGCGGCCTCCTCCGTGGCCGCCGGTGCGAGCGCGCAGATGAAGCGCGAACGGCGGACCTCGATCTCGTGCTCGACGATGTCCTTGATCGTCCGGTACGGCGCTGCCACAAGGTCAGCTTATTCAGCCCGCCGCCTTTACAAAGTAATGTCAGTCCCGGTTCATCCGGCAACCACATCCCCGGGACCGGCCGCGGGCGGCCAGCCCGTACTGGCCCCCCACATCTCCGCGAACCGGCCGTCGTCAATGCGGAAGATTTCGAACAGCTCGGGCCGCGCGTCGCCGTCGGGAGCGGTGATTCCCTCGACGGCCGAACGGACGGCGGCCTTGTCGCCGTCGACCAGGATGTCCCGGGCCACGACGCGGATGCCGGGATGCCGGGCGACGAGCGCACGCCAGGCCCGCTTGCCCGCCTCGAACCCGGGGGTGCCGAGCGGATGGCTGAAGAAGCCGGGAACGAACAGGTCGTCGGCCTCGTCGAAGCGCCGGCTGTTGAAGCACTCCTGCATCCGGAGCACCAGGGCGGTCGCGTCCTCGCGTGTGGTCATCGGCGTGGTCTCCTCGTGGCCTGCGGCATGAGCGGCGCGAGGTCTAACCGGTGCGCCGCCCCGGTTCCGGCCATACTATCCGGGGCAGGACCCCGGTTATGCTGATCCGGACATGTCCAGCCAGTCATCTCGGCCAGTCCCGGCGAACCCGGCGGCAGGTCCCGGGCGCGGCCGGGAGCTGCGGGCCGACGCGCGCCGCAATCGCGAGCGCGTCCTGCGGACCGCGCAGCGGCTGTTCGCGACGGAGGGGCTCGGCGTCTCGCTCGACGAGATCGCCCGCCGCGCGGGCGTCGGCCCGGGCACCGTCCACCGGCACTTCCCGACGAAGGAAGCGCTCTATCTCGCCGTCGCGATCGACCAGCTCAGGAAACTGGTGGCGGAAGGGGAGGCGCTCGCCGCCACCGGCGATCCCGCCGCCCTGTTCACGCTGCTGTCCGCGATGATGGCCGGCGGCGCGGAGAACGTGGCGGTGAAGAGCGCGCTGGTGGCCGCCGAGTTCGACCTGCGCACCGCCGCTCCGGACGTCGCGGCGGACCTCAGGCGCCATGTCGCGGACCTGCTCGATCGCGCGCGGGAAGCCGGCGCCGTACGCCCCGACCTCACCGTCGACGAGGTGATGGCCCTGGTCGCCGGCGCCTTCACCGCGATCCGCCACGCGGGCGCGGAGACCAGCCGCGAGCGCTCCGCGCACATCGCCCAGCTCATCCTCGACGGGCTGCGCCCCCGGCCCCGGTGAGCGGCTCTGCGTCCACGAGCAGGCGGCGTTCCTTACGAAGTGCGGCGTACCTCGAACTGGAAGCAGCCGAACTCCACGGCCCGCACGTGGATCACCGCCGTCTCCGGATCCTCGAACAGGGTGTCCAGCAGGACCGACGCCGCGGCGGGATCTGCCGACTGCCGGGCCTCCACGAGGTACCCGTTCAGGATGGAGCCGTCGGCGTGGTAGGCGCGGAAGACCCTCCGGTCGCCGCCCATCTCCGCGGGGTAGCCGGGCCCGGGTCCCCCGCACGGCTCCTCGTGGATGAACACCGGCCCGACCTCGTCGTACGCACCGGGGTCGGCACCGGTCTCCAGCGCCCAGCGGCGCAGCGGCGCGTAGGCCGCGAGCAGGAGCGCCTCCCCGGGCCGGGAGCGGCGCAGGCAGCAGCGCAGCGGGCTGCCGCCCTCCTCGTCGACGATCCGGCGCGGCTCACGCCCGGCGTCGTCGGTCTTCCTGAGCTGGTCAAGCACGTCGGGCGCGATGGCCCTGATCTCGAACGCCATGCTCCCATCGTGGCCTCCCGGCCGCCCCGGGGGCTGGCGGGAATCGGACGCCGCGTTACGGGGTGCCGACGGTCTCGGGGGCGACCTCCTGCTTGTCCGCCGCCTTGGCCGCCCTGCGCTTGAGCCACACCGTGGTGCCGAGGCCGAACAGGACGGCGGCCGCCAGTCCCACCCAGGAGAAGCCCTTCAGCCACTTGTCTGCCACGACGCCGAGGTAGTAGATCGCGGCCGTGGTCCCGCCGGCCCACGCGGCGCCGCCGAGGACGTTGGCGATGAGGAAGCGCCAGTACGGCATGCGCAGGGCGCCGGCCAGCGGCCCGGCGAGGATGCGCAGCAGGGCGATGAACCGGCCGAAGAACACCGCCCACATCCCGTGGCGGTTGAACACCTGCTCCGCCTTGGCGATGTGCGCGGGGCCGAAGTGCTTGGGGAAGCGCCGCCCCAGCCGGTCGAACAGCGGCCGCCCGCCCTTGCGGCCGATCAGGTAGCCGATCGAGTCCCCCACGATGGCGCCGGCGCTCGCGCAGATCCCGAGGATCACCGGGTGCACGACCCCCTTGGACGACAGCAGCGCGGCGCTCACCAGCACGATCTCGCCCGGGAGCGGGATGCCGAGGCTCTCCAGCCCGATGACGGCGCCCACGAGCGCATAGACCCAGACGGACGGGATGGTCTGCAGCCACTCGTCGACGTGCATCTCACTCCTTCACGCGGCAACCGGCACCCATTCTGCCGCCGTCCCGGAGGTGCGGCATCCGCCGGAAGGACCAAGACGGGTCCGCCCCCGGACGGACCCGCGTGTCCTTGCCCCAGCCGCGAAGACGATCAGTCGCGCATCGCCGCGCGTACGGCCTCGCGCATCGCGGCGTGGACGGCCGCGTTGCTCACCCGGTCGGTGCGCGCCTCCACGAGCCGCAGGCCGTCCCCCTTGATCGCCCTCGACAGCCCCTCCGGCTCCTCGACCAGCGTGTACGGCAGGCCGTTCGCGGCGGCCAGGTAGCCGAGATCCACTCCGTGGGGGGTGCCGAAGACCCGCTCGAACGGCTCCTCGAGCGCGGCCTGCGGCAGCAGCGAGAAGATCCCGCCGCCGTCGTTGTTGACCACGACCAGGCACAGGTCGGGCCGGGGCTCGCGCGGGCCCAGGATGAGGCCGTTCTGGTCGTGCAGCAGGGTGAGGTCCCCGATCAGCGCGTACGCCGGGCCGTTGTGGGCCAGCGCGGCACCGACCGCGGTGGAGACCAGGCCGTCGATGCCCGAGGCGCCCCGGTTGGCCATCAGCCGCAGCCCCCGCCGGGGCCGCATGGCCTGGTCGAGGTCGCGGATCGGCATGGACGACCCGCAAAACAGCAGCGAGCCGTTGGGCAGCACGTCGGCGAGGTCGCGGGCCAGCCGGGGCTCGGTCAGCCCGGAGGAGTCGAGCACCTGGTCGATCACCGCGCGGGCCAGGTGCTCGGCGTGCCGCCAGGAGCGCAGCCAGGCGTCGCCGCCCGTGGCGATCGGGATCTCCACGGCCTGGGCCACCTGGGTCGCCGATCGGGTCGGGTCGGGCCACCGGGTGAGGTCGGGGGACACCACGATGTGCTCCTCGGCCCGGCGCAGCCACGACAGCAGCGGGCGCGACAGCCCTGGGCGGCCGAGGGTGACCACGACGTCGGGCCGGTGGGCGTCGGCCCACTCCTGGTCGCTCAGCAGGAAGTGGTAGGTCGAGATCGCGTGGTCGCCGTACCGGCCGCCGCCGCTGGGCTCCGACAGCACCGGCCAGCCCGCCATGCCGGCGGCGGCGACGTACCTGCGCACGTTGGCGGCGCCGTCGCCGACGACCAGCACGCCGCGCCGGGTCGGCGGGATGTGCAGGGCCGCGGCGGGCGGCGCGACCCGCGCCCGGACCCACGCGCCGGAGGCGTCGCCGTCCAGCGGCTCGCACCAGGTCTCGTCGCCGTCGGGAATCAGCGGCTCGCGGAAGGCCACGTTGAGGTGGACGGGACCGGGGTCCGGCGGGCCGGCGGCACGCTGGAAGGCCCGGCACACCAGGGACCGCCAGTAGGCCACCTGGCCCGGCCGTTCCTCCGGCACGCCGATCTCCGCGAACCAGCGTACGGCCGAGCCGTACAGCTTGATCTGGTCGATCGTCTGGTTGGCCCCGGTGCCGCGCAGCTCGGGCGGCCGGTCGGCGGTCAGCAGGAGCAGCGGCACGCCCGACTCCGACGCCTCGATCACGGCGGGGTGGAAGTTGGCCGCCGCCGTGCCCGAGGTGCAGATCAGGGCGACCGGCCGCTCGGACCGCTTGGCCAGGCCGAGCGCGACGAACGAGGCCGACCTTTCGTCGATGCGCACGTGCAGCCGCAGCCGCGACTCGGCGTGCGCGGCGAGCGCCAGCGGCGCGGACCGCGAGCCCGGGGCGAGCACCACGTCGGTGACCCCGCAGCGCACCAGTTCGTCGATCAGGACGGTTGACAGTGCGGTCGCCGGGTTCACCGCCGCGCCTCCGCAACGCCTCGGTCCGCCCGGTTCTCAGCCAACCGCCCGTCTCCTCCCATTCCCGCAGCCGCAAGCGTACGGCAAAGCCGAGAAGCCGCCGTCATCCCGCGGCCCCTACGGGCGGCGCGGGAACTTCGAGAAGTCCGGCTTGCGCTTCTCCTTGAACGCGTCGCGGCCCTCCTGGGCCTCCTCGCTCATGTAGTAGAGCATCGTCGCGTCGCCGGCGAACTGCTGCATGCCGGCCGCGCCGTCGCTCACCGCGTTGAGCGCGCCCTTCAGCATGCGCAGCGCCAGCGGGGACTTCTCCAGCAGCTCGCGGGCCCACTGGACGGTCTCCTCCTCCAGGCGCTCCAGCGGCACCACCGCGTTGACCAGGCCCCACTGGAGCGCGGTCTGCGCGTCGTACTGGCGGCACAGGTACCAGATCTCGCGGGCCCGCTTCAGGCCCACGGTCTCGGCGAGCAGCCAGGACCCGTACCCGCCGTCGAACGAGCCCACCTTGGGGCCCGTCTGGCCGAACTTCGCGTTGTCCGCGGCGATCGTCAGGTCGCAGCACACGTGCAGCACGTGGCCGCCGCCGATGGCGTAGCCCGCCACCATCGCGATGACCGGCTTGGGGCAGCGGCGGATCTGCACCTGCAGGTCGAGGACGTTGAGCCGGCCGATGCCGTGGGTCTTGGCGTCCACGTAGCCGTCGTCGCCGCGGATCTTCTGGTCGCCGCCGGAGCAGAACGCCTTGTCCCCCGCGCCGGTGAGGATGATCACCCCTACCTCGGTGTCCTCCTGCGCCCGGTAGAAGGCATCCCGGAGCTCGAACAGGGTCGTGGGGCGGAAGGCGTTGTGCCGCTCGGGGCGGTTGATCGTGATCTTCGCCATTCCCTCCGCGGTCTCGTAGATGATGTCCTCGTACTCGCCCGACCGCTGCCAGTCGACCCCGCTCGACACACTCACTCCTTCGTCGTCACCAACCGGGCGGCCGCCTCGGGGGCGACACGCCGGGACTAACCTTACGACCGTGTTCAGCCCTGCCAGACATCGCCCGGGACAGCGCCCCGTGCACGCCCTCGTCCTGCCTCCGGGGCCCGCCCTGTCCGAGGCCGTACGGCAGGCCCTGACCGGCGACGGGCCCACCGTGCTGCCGCTGTCGCCCGGCCTCCCGCGGCCCGCGCTCGAGGCCACGCTCGCCGCGCTGCGGCCCACCCACGTCGTCACCCCCGACGGCGTACGGCGCGAGCCGGACGGCGTGCCTTCCGACGCCGCGCTGATCATCGCGACGTCCGGCTCCACCGGGACCCCCAAGGGCGTGGAGCTGCCGGCCGGGGCGCTGCTCGCCTCGGCCCGCGCCTCGCTGGCCAGGCTGGGCGCCCGTGAGGGCGACCGCTGGCTGTGCTGCCTGCCGCCGTCGCATATCTCGGGCGCGCAGGTCCTCATCCGGGCGCTGCTGTGCGGCACCGAGCCGATCATCCATGCCGGCTTCTCGCCGGAGCGGGTCGCCGCGAGCGGGGCGGGGTACGTGTCGCTCGTCCCCACACAGCTGCGGCGCATGCTCGACGCGGGGGCGGACCTCGGGGCGTTCCGCGCCATCCTGCTCGGCGGGGCCGCCGCGCCCGCGAGCCTGCTGGCCGAGGCCCGCGCCGCCGGGGCCAGGATCGTCACCACGTACGGCATGAGCGAGACGAGCGGCGGGTGCGTGTACGACGGCGTGCCGCTGGACGGCGTCGAGGTAAAGATCGGCGACGACGGGCGGGTGCGGATCTGCGGCCCGGTGCTGTTTTCCGGCTACCGCCTGCGCGAGGAACACCCCTTCGAGGGCGGCTGGTTCGTCACCTCCGACCTGGGCTCGATGGAGGACGGCCGGCTCACCGTGCTCGGCCGGGCCGACGACGTGATCAACACCGGCGGCGAGAAGGTCGTGGCCGGCGCGGTCGCCGAGGTCCTGGCCGGCCACCCGTCCGTACGCGACGTCGTGGTGGTGGGCAGGCCCGACCCCGAGTGGGGCGAGATCGTGACCGCCGTCGTGGTCCCCCGGGACGGCGCCGAGGTCACGCTCGGCGAGCTGCGGGCGCATGCGAAGGAGCGGCTGCCCGCCCACGCCGCGCCACGCGCCGTCGAGGTGGTGCCCCAGATACCGCTCCTGCCGAACGGCAAACCGGATATGGTCACACTCAAAAACCCGGAACCGAAGAACCGCACCTGAGGCTCCGAAACCGCGGATGACCGTCGCGCGTGCAACGCAAGCGGGGGAAGGGGACGCCGCATGCAACCGATCCGCCTCACGCCGGCCCACAAGATGATGGCCTCCGCCGTGCTCGTCGCCGTCGTCATCGTGGGCGGGGCGTCCGTCACGGCCGCCGCCTTCGCCGGACGCTTGGACGACGTCGCGAAGGCCGGCGGCTCCCCCACCGCCGAGCCCGGCCACGGCGGATCGAGCCGCGACGGTTCGAAGGGGGTCGCCCCGGCCGACGCCGACCGGCGCGGGGTCACCGGCCCG
Organism: Microbispora sp.; assembly: GCA_019689655.1. Classification (GTDB taxonomy): domain Bacteria; phylum Actinomycetota; class Actinomycetes; order Streptosporangiales; family Streptosporangiaceae; genus Microbispora. The sequence continues at coordinate 24,872 of JADGHC010000001.1, read as the reverse complement.
CAGTCCAGCCCGGAGATCGACCCGGACGTCTTCTCCAAGATGCTCACCGACGACCCGGACCAGGTGTCGGGCTACTGGACGCCCGGGCGCATGAAGAGCGCGAGCCCCATGCCGATGCCCGAGGTCAGCGTCACCATCGTCCCCGACTGACGACCGGTCCGGGCCCAAACCATCACACCTCCCCCGCCGGGCGCGGGAACAAACCAGGCGCGACAGCGTTATTGATACTGGTGCGCCGAGCCGCCGGACGCCGCGCCCCGATCGCAAGCGTCAAAATCACGAACTCCGCAAGGAGGAGGTGTCCTCATGCCCCGGACCGCCGTGGCGGCCTCGCCCGAGCGCGAGGCGACCCCGACGACGCTCGACCAGCTGCTGAAGCGAGGCCGTGCGCAGGGTCGCCTTTCCCTGCCGGAGCTGCGCGCGGCCTTCGCGAAGGCCGGCGTCAGCCCCGCCGAGGGCCGCTCGATCCTGCGCGAGCTCACCGAGGCGGGCGTGCACCTGGCCGCCGACGACGGCATGGAGATCGAGCCGGGCACGCGGACGACCGCGGAGGCGGTCGCGGAGACGGGGACGCCCGCCCCCGCCAAGACCCGCAAGTCCCGCCGGGCCGCGCAGGCCGCCAAGAGCGCCGCGAGGAAGAAGGCCGAGCCCGCCGACGAGGAGCCGTACGACGAGGAGCTCCAGGCCGACGAGGCCGATATGGACGAAAGCGGGACGCTCGACCTCGACGACACCTCCTCGGTCATGGGCGACTCGGTGCACACCTACCTGAAGTCCATCGGCCGCCGCACGCTGCTCACCGCCGCCCAGGAAGTGGAGCTGGCCAAGCGCATCGAGGCCGGGCTGTACGCCGAGTACAAGCTGGAGACCGCGCTCGAGAACGGCGAGGATCTGCCTCCGCACGTGCGCGAGGACCTGGAGTGGGTCATCGAGGACGGCAGGCGGGCCAAGGACCACATGCTGGAGGCCAACCTCCGCCTGGTCGTCTCGGTGGCGAAGAAGTACACCGACCGCGGCATGTCCCTGCTGGACGTCGTACAGGAGGGCAACCTCGGCCTGATCCGCGCGGTGGAGAAGTTCGACTACACCAAGGGCTACAAGTTCTCGACGTACGCCATGTGGTGGATCCGGCAGGCCATCCAGCGCGGCTTCGCCGACTCGGCCCGGACGATCCGGCTGCCCGTCCACGTGCTGGAGATGCTGTCGAAGCTGTCGCGCGTCGAGCGCGACATGCACCAGCGGCTCGGCCGGGAGCCCACGCCGGAGGAGCTGGCCGTCGAGCTGGACAAGACCCCCGACCAGATCGAGGAGCTGCTGCGCACCAGCCGGCAGCCGATCAGCCTCGACTCGACCATCGGGGAGGACGGCGAGACCCGCATCGGCGACCTCATCGAGGACGTCGACTCCCCCGAGGCCTCGGAGGTCGTGGACCGGCAGCTGCTGGCCGAGCAGCTCAAGGGCGTGCTGAACAACCTGTCGCCGCGAGAGGCCAAGATCATGAGCCTGCGCTTCGGCCTGGCCGACGGCAAGCCGCACACGCTGGACGAGATAGGCAAGCACCTGGGCCTGACCCGGGAGCGGATCCGCCAGCTCGAGAAGGAGTCGCTGTCCAAGCTGCGCCACCCCAGCAACACCCGGCCGCTGCTCGACTGGGCGAGCTGATCGCCACGCGTACGGCCCGCGTCCCTCCGGGGGTGCGGGCCGTACGCATGTCTGGTCCGGGCCCGGGGGCCGTCCGCCGCCGCGGAGCGGGCGGGCCGTCGCCGACGCGCGGTCGCCCCACGATCGCGGCCGATCCCGCTCGGTGTGGAATACGCTGCCGGCCCCACCGCTCGCGTTCGCCGCCCGGCTGCCCGGCGGTCGCCTAGTGGCTCGCGGCGGCCAGGCTCTTGCGCACGTCGCGCGGGGTCAGGCGGGCGGGGTCGCCCGTCTTGCCGGCGCGGGGCAGCCGGGGGATGCCGCCGAGGCGGTGCGCCTCGCGCAGCGTGCGCAGGCGGTTCACCTCGTGGGTCCACAGCGCGCCCTCGGGGGTGGCCTTGGCCTTGCGCCGGGCGATCCTGTTGTCGTAGGCCTTCACGCCGAACGTGGCGCGCTGTCCCGCCTCGGCCGCGCGCAGCGCCTCGGTCAGCGCGGCGTCGAGGCCCAGGGCCGCCTCACGGAGCTCGGGGAGCGGCGCGCCCGCCGCCTTCGCCTCCTGGAACCGCCGCTGCGCCTCCCGGACCTTCTCCAGCACGTCGCCGAAGTTCTTCCGGATCTCCAGATCCGCGTGGTAGCGGACCTCCGCCTCCCGGCTCACCCGCGGACGGAAAAACGCCATCGTCAGCCCCTTCGGTGTCGAACTCGCGCGATCGGGCTCCGCGCAATCGAACTCGCGTCGCAATCGGTAGCGTACGCGGTTCCCGCGGGGCGCCGTACCGCAGGGTGCGCCGCCCTTTACAATGTAAGGTACTTTATCAAGTAAGGCGGGGTGTGGCAGCATGATCGCCGTGCCTGCCAAGCGACCACCCGTCCCCCTGTCCAGGGAACGGATCATCGACGCCGCCCTGCACATCGCCGACGGCCAGGGCCTGCGCCGGCTGACCATGCGCCGACTCGGCGACGCCCTCCAGGTGGAGGCGATGGCCATCTACCATCACCTGCCGCGGGGCAAGGAGGCGCTGATGGACGCCCTCGCCGAGCACGTGACGGCCGTACGGGTCGATCCGGAGGCCGCCGGCACCTGGCAGGACAGGGCGCGCGCCTGGGCCCGCGCGAGCCGCGCCGCGCTGCTGGAGCACCCGGGCGTGCTGTCGCTGGCCCTGACCAAGCCGCCGAAGGGGGCGGCCCTCGCCGCGATCCGGGAGCAGATCGAGCAGTTGCGCGAGGCGGGGGCCGCCGATCCGGACGGGGCGGTCCGGGCGCTGCGCGCCTACGTGTTCGGCAGCGTGGCGGTCGAGGTCCAGCAGTCGGGGTGGGCCGACCCGGACGCCGAGGTGCGCGACGCGCGCACCGCCGAGGGTGAGCGTGAATTCGAGCGGGGCCTCGACGCGTTGATCGACGGCCTCGGCGGCTGAGCCGGGACGATTTCCGGTCATCCGCATCGACCGCCCCTCATGACCCGAATTTGTAATCTCTTGATTATCCGGGCGTCGGCGTGTCGAGGCCAGAGCATTGCCGGCAATGGGGCATTCTTGTGTACTAGGTCACATCAGTGTGCGCGAGCCTGCTCGGGGTGCGGCCGGGTCCCCTGCCCGACCGGCGGAAATGCTCCGAACGGACTATGTCGTACGGATGCGGCCGAGCCGCAAACTGGTGGAGTCCAGTGTGGTGTTCGTCATACCGCACCCCTCGTGCTCGTTCCTCACGGGAGGATGCCGGCGACGGCACCCCCGGACGCCAGGAAAGACACAAACGAGCGAACGATAAAGACACGGAGCACCGGCGATGTGCCCTCATGAACCGGCCTGTCCAAGCGCGGACGCGAAGGACCGAGAAGCGGCCCGCACGATAGCCTGCCATCCCGAGCAGGGCTGGAGCCTCCTCTGCAACGGAGTCGTGCTGTTCGAGGACACCGGCGAGCTGCTGCCCGACGGCGGCGTCATCGCCCCGCACCGCCCCACCGACATGGCCATCAGCGCGGCCTAGGCGAAAACAGCCAGCGCGCCACCACCTCGCCCACCCGGGCGGGGTCTTTCTTGAACTCGTGCCCCTCCCCCGGGAGGACCACGAGATGAGCGGCGTCCTTTTCGTCCGGTACGCCGAACGGATCCCGATCCCCGTTGACGACGAGCACGGGGGTTCCCGCCTGCCGCAGTTCTTCCGCCCGTGACCGTTCCGGCTTGCCCGGCGGGTGCAGCGGGAACGCGAGCGCCACCACCGCCTCGGCCCCGGCGGCGCGGGCGGTGCGGCAGGCGACCCGCGCGCCGTTGCTCCGCCCGCCCTGGACGAACGGCAGGCCCGGGTAGCGCTCGCGGAGCGCGGCGACGATCGACAGCCACGCCTCGTCCTGCTTGGCCACCGACCCCGGCGCCCGCGCCCCGCGCACCCGGAACGGCTGGACCACCCGCGCGACCGTCCCCCCGGCGGCCAGCACCGCGTCGCGTACGGCGAGCAGGTCGGGGGCGTCCACGCCTCCCCCGGACCCGTGGGTCAGGACCAGCAGCAGCCGGGGATCGGCCGCCTCGTCCACCTCGGCCAGCGCACGGCCGTGCGGGGTCTCGATCTCCATGCCGGTGACGGTATCGGGTCCGACCGGAGCATGAGGAGGCGACCCTCCGATCGGAGGATGGCGGCACCCTCGCGAAGGGTCCAGAATGTCATGGTGCCGGATATCGCATCGCAGCAGCCGCCCGGGCGTCCCGTTCCCCCGCCGGTGACGGCCCAATCGACCCGTGAGGACCTGCGTGCCGTCATCGCGGCCCGCCGCGACCTCGGCCCGGACTACGAGGACGCACTGGTCGACTCGTTCCTCGACAAGCTCGACGTGGAGATCGCCGCGCGGGTGCGGAGCGAAGTCGAAGCCCAGTTGCGCCGGCAGCCGCCCGTCCCTCCGGTCAGGCAGAAGGACAGCGCCGTCGGCGTGGCTCTCGGCTCCCTCGGCATCGGCATCCCGCTGACCGCCATCGCGGCCGGGGCCGGGCACTTCCCGGGGCTCCTGCTCGCCTGGGGCGGGATCGTCGCGGTGAACCTCGCCTACGCCCTCAGCCGCCGCTCCCAGCGCTGACCCCCGGGCCGTCACCCGGGCGGCTCCACGGTGACGCGGTGCGGCGCCGTCAGCCGGCCGCGCCGGCCTCCATGGCCGGGCGCACGTCCCGCCCCAGGCGGAGCCGCACCTGCTCGGCGAGCGCCGGGTCGGGATGATCGAGGCCGTACCGCCACACGGTCTCCGCGTCCGCGTCGCGGCCGCGCAGCGGCAGCGTGCGGGCCAGCAGCTCGATCGCGAGCGCCCCGGTGCCGGCGTCGGCCCCCTCCTGGCGGCTGTCCTCCACCGCCCCGGCGAACTGCGCGCACGCCATCTCCAGATGCGCCATCCCGAGCAGCACCCGAAGGCGCGCCGGGTCGGCCACCGCGCTGATCGACAGCGCCTCCAGCAGGACGTCGGCGGCTCGCTCGGGCTCGCCGTCTTCCAGCAGCCGTTCGGCCATGCGCTCGGCCACGACGGACAGGCACTCCCCGGCCTCGCCGCGATCCGGCGCGTCCTCGTCCGCCGCGATCTCCGCGAAGATCGCGGCAGCGGCGTCGAGGTCGCCGCTCTCGGCGAGCCGGCGCGCGTGGTCGAGCCGGTCGGACCGCCGCCCGGAATCGATGGCCGTCATACGGGGGCCTCGCATGGTCGCAGGTGATGAGGAACGATCACCGCGATCTTAACGACACCGGCCGCCGGGCGGGGCCGAGATGCCGAACCGGCAGGAAGCCTCCCGCCGCGACGAAGACCGGCCGGGCGGACGCCGCGGGGCGCCCACCCGGCCGGCCCAAGAGGGAGACGACCTAGTCCTCGTACGCCTCCGGGGGCGGGCAGGAGCAGACGAGGTGGCGGTCGCCGTACGCCTGGTCGATCCGGCGCACCGGCGACCAGTACTTGCCGTCCCGCAGGCCGGGCACCGGGTAGACCGCGACCGTCCGCGAGTAGGGGTGGGTCCACTCGTCGGCGGTGAGGCATTCGGCCGTGTGCGGGGCGTTGCGCAGCGGGTTGTCGGTCTTGTCGTACTCGCCCGACGCCACCTTGGCGATCTCGGCCCGGATGGCGATCATGGCGTCGGCGAAGCGGTCGAGCTCGGCCAGGTCCTCGCTCTCGGTCGGCTCGATCATGAGCGTGCCCGCGACGGGGAACGACATCGTGGGCGCGTGGAAGCCGTAGTCGATCAGCCGCTTGGCCACGTCGTCGACCGTGACGCCGGTCTCCTTGGTGATCTGCCGCAGGTCGATGATGCACTCGTGCGCGACCAGGCCGCCGCGGCCGGTGTACAGGACCGGGTAGTGCGGCGCCAGCCGCCGGGCCAGGTAGTTGGCCGACAGGACCGCCTGCTCGGTGGCCTGCCGCAGCCCGTCGGCGCCCATCATCCTGATGTACGCCCAGGAGATCGGCAGGATGCCCGCCGAGCCGTACGGCGCGGCCGACACGTGGGCCGGCAGGTGCTCGGCGAGGTGGGCCTTGACCGCCACCGGGCCGACGCCCGGCCCGCCGCCGCCGTGCGGGATGCAGAAGGTCTTGTGCAGGTTGAGGTGGGAGACGTCCGCGCCGAACTCGCCCAGCTTGGCCAGGCCCACCAGCGCGTTGAGGTTCGCCCCGTCCACGTAGACCTGCCCGCCGGCCTCGTGGACCCGCTCGCAGATCTCGACGATCGTCTCCTCGTACACGCCGTGCGTCGACGGGTAGGTCACCATGATCGCGGCGAGCGCGTCGCGGTGCTTGTCGATCTTGGCGGCGAGGTCGGCGAGGTCGACGTTCCCGTTCTCGTCGCAGGCCACCACGACCACCCGCATGCCCGCCATGACGGCGCTGGCGGCGTTGGTGCCGTGCGCGGAGGACGGGATGAGGCACACGTCACGGCCGCTCTCGCCCCTGGAGCGGTGGTAGGACCTGATCGCCAGCAGCCCGGCGAACTCGCCCTGGGAGCCGGCGTTCGGCTGGATCGACACCCGGTCGTAGCCGGTGACCTCGGCCAGCCAGCCCTCCAGCGTCGCGATCAGCTCGGCGTACCCCTCGGCCTGGTCCGCGGGCGCGAACGGGTGGATCGAGGCGAACTCCGGCCAGGTGATCGGCTCCATCTCGGTGGTCGCGTTGAGCTTCATCGTGCAGGAGCCCAGCGGGATCATCGAGCGGTCCAGCGCGATGTCCTTGTCCTGCAGACGCCGCAGGTAACGCAGCATGGCCGTCTCGGACCGGTGGGAGTGGAACACCGGGTGGGTGAGGAAGTCCGAGGTGCGCAGCAGGCCGGCCGGGAGCGCGTCCGGGGTCACCCGGTCGAGGTCCTCGACCACCACGCCGGACATGCCGAACGCCGCCCAGACCGTCCTCAGGTGATCCGTGGTGGTCTTCTCGTCGCAGGCCACGCCGACGTGGTCGGCGTCGGCCTGGCGCAGGTTCACGCCCCGCTCGGCGGCGGCGGCCACGACCTCGGCGGCCCGCCCCGGCACCCGGGCGAGCACGGTGTCGAAGAACTCGTCGTGGACGACCTCCACGCCGCCCTCGCGCAGCCCGGCGGCCAGGACGGCCGCGTGGCGGTGCACCCGCTGGGCGATCCGCTTCAGGCCCTCGGGGCCGTGGTAGACGGCGTACATCGACGCCATGACGGCGAGCAGGACCTGCGCGGTGCAGATGTTGCTCGTGGCCTTCTCCCGCCGGATGTGCTGCTCGCGGGTCTGCAGGGCCAGCCGGTAGGCCGGGCGGCCGTCGGCGTCCACGGAGACCCCGACCAGGCGGCCCGGCATCTGCCGCTGCAGGCCCTCGCGGACCGCCATGTACGCCGCGTGGGGCCCGCCGTAGCCCAGGGGCACCCCGAAGCGCTGAGAGGACCCGACGGCGATGTCGGCGCCCTGCTCCCCGGGGGGCTCAAGCAGGGTCAGCGCCAGCAGGTCGGCGGCGGCCACCAGCAGCGCCCCCCGGGCGTGGGCCCGCTCGGCGACCTCGCGGAAGGGCGCCACCCGGCCGCTCGCGCCCGGGTACTGGACGAGGACCCCGAAGCACTCGGGCAGGTCGCCGGTGAGGTCCGACTCGACCAGCGTGATGCCGAGCGGCTCGGCGCGGGTCGCCAGCACGGCCTTGGTCTGCGGCAGCGCGTCGGCGTCCACGACGAACACGCTGGTCTTGACCTTGCTCGCGCGCCGCGCCAGCGTCATCGCCTCCGCCGCGGCCGTCGCCTCGTCGAGCAGCGACGCCCCCGCGACGCCGAGGCCGGTGAGGTCGGAGATCATGGTCTGGAAGTTCAGCAGCGCCTCGAGCCGCCCCTGCGAGATCTCCGGCTGGTACGGCGTGTAGGCGGTGTACCACCCCGGGTTCTCCAGCACGTTACGGAGGATGACGCCCGGGGTGATCGTGTCGTAGTACCCGAGGCCGATCATCGAGGTCAGCACCCGGTTGCGGCCGGCGAGGGCGCGCAGCTCGGCCAGGGCCTCGGCCTCCCCCACCGCCTCGGGCAGGTTCAGCGGGCCGCGCGTACGGATCGCCTCGGGCACGGCGACGGCGACCAGGTCGGCCACCGACTCGTAGCCGATCGTCTCCAGCATCCGGGCGCGTTCGGCCTCCGAGGGGCCGAGGTGGCGGGTCACGAAGGGCGGGGCGGAAAGATCGCGAAGCGTGGACCGGTCGGTCATGACAGGGGCCTCCTGGACGGGTCGAGACCTGCGGCGACCGCCCGGCGCCCGCGGGCGCGGCCGGTCGTCAAGCGGTCTCCCCCTCTGTCATCGGACCTGAGAGCTTCACCGGGCCGTCGAGCCCGGCTTTCCCCTTCGGTGAGGCGCCGCCTGGCCGGCGGGCCTGCTTTTCAGAGTCGCCTCGTCCGTGCGGTACGGATGCCTGAGAGATTCCGGGGAGGTTTGCTCCTTCGGCGCCCCTGTGAACCGCCAGGGGTCTCTCCCGCACGAGGTCGTCGGCCGTCTTCCACTCTACCGGCTACCCGGGACCGGCCCCACTCGCGCCTCGCGGGAAATCCGCGCCCGGACCGGCCCGGACAGCGGCACCCGGCCGGTGTCCGCCGAGGCGTGGGCTCAGCCGGTCCTGCGGGCCTTTCTGCGGCGGGCGAGCTCGTCCGCCGGATGGTCCCCCTCCGCATCCGGAGCGGCCTCCGCGCGCTCACCCGGAAGCTCGGCAAGCGAACCCTCGACCTCCCGCCAGACCCGCCCCAGCGCGATGCCGAACACGCCCTGGCCGCCCTGCAGCAGATCGATCACCTCGTCGGCGGAGGTGCACTCGTACACGCTCACGCCGTCGCTCATCAAGGTGATCTGCGCCAGGTCGTTGACGCCGCGGTCCCGCAGATGCCGTACGGCGGTGCGGATCTGCTGCAGGGAGACTCCGGTGTCGAGGAGACGTTTGACGACCTTCAAGACGAGGATGTCGCGGAAGCTGTACAGTCGCTGGGTCCCGGATCCCTGGGCCGCCCTTATCGTCGGGAGCACCAGTTCGGTCCGGGCCCAGTAGTCGAGCTGCCGGTAGGTGATCCCGGCCGCCGCGCACGCCGTCGGCCCGCGGTATCCGATGTCCTGGGGCAGCGCCGTCGGCTGCTCGTCGAACAGCAGACCCTGTTCGCCGGCGCGCTCACGCGCCGCCTGCCGAACCGGGTCGTGCCGGCCCGCCGACTTACCCTCGCCGCTGCTGACCGCCACTGCGGACCTCCGGCTTTCTCTCATCCCACGGTCTGATCTGGGGGTTCGTGAATTACAACCGTGGTTTCCCTTGCACCGTAGGACCGGGGCCATCGTCAGTCAACGACCCCGTCCGGCGCGTCGTGAAGCGTAATCTCCCGAAATCGTCCGGCACGTCAGCCCGCCCGGCCGAAGTCTTCCGGCGTGATTTTGTCCAGGAACTCGCGGAACTTTTCCACTTCGTCCTCTTGATCGTCGGGCATCGTCACACCCGCCTCCTGGATCACGTCCTCACTCGCGTAGATCGTCGCACCCGTACGCAACGCCAGCGCGATCGAGTCCGAAGGACGGGCGCTGACCTCCACACCGTTGGAGAAGACCAGATCGGCGAAGAAGATTCCATCGCGGAGCGCGACGATGTTGACGGTGCGCAACCGCACCCCCAAGGCCTCGAGAACGTCACGGAACAAGTCGTGAGTCAACGGCCGTGGCGGCGGCTCCTCGGCCTGGGCGAGCGCGATCGCGGTCGCCTCGGTCATGCCTATCCAGATCGGCAGGTACCGATCACCGCTCGTCTCCTTCAGGAGAACGATCGGCTGGTTGGTGGGCATCTCAACGCGAACCCCCACGACCTCCATCTGCAACACGGGCGGCTCCGTCTCAAGCGTCGCGGCATATCACCAGGCATTCAACGTAACACCCACAGGGGAGCGGATGTGCCGGTCACCACCCCAGAACGCCGCGAACACTCCCACGCAGTAACGCATTGTGCAGTTCTTGGAGAAGTCCGGAGATCTCCCTGGCGGTCTCGTCCGCCTCCGCGATCGCCCCCGGCGCCTTGCGCCGCAGCAGCGGAGCAACCACCTGCTCGATCAGACCGGCCTCCCGCTCCACCGCCGCACGGACCGCTCTCAGGTGCCGCGGCTGCAGGCCGAACCGCGCCAGCGCCCCCACGCTGCGCGCGACCTCCAGCGCCTCGCCGTCGTACCGGCGCGCCACGGGAGCGACCAGGCCGAAGCTCTCCATCTCGGCCAGGGTCTCCTCGTCGATGCCGGCCGCCTGGATGAGCTCCTCCCGGCTCAGGCGCACGGGCGGGGAGGCGGCGGTCACGGCGTGCGGGCGTGCCGCCTGCTCGTCCAGCTGATTCTTGATCACCCGGAGCGGCAGGTACTGGTCACGCTGCGCCCGCAGGATATACCGCAGGCGCTCGACATCGGCGTAGGTGAACTTGCGGTACCCGGAAGGGCTCCGCTGGGGCTCGATCAGCCCCTCACCCTCCAGAAACCGGATTTTGGAGACGGTCACGTCCGGGAACTCGCCCTGCAGCAGGGCGAGCACCTCCCCGATGCTCATGAACGCCCGTACGGCTTGCGCGCTCATGACTCCTCCTCCTCACCGATCACAGCCCTCCGGGACCACGTGTGAGGAATACCAGCCGGAACTTGCCGATCTGCACCTCGTCGCCGCCCTGCAGCGGAGACTCCTCGATGCGCTCCCGGTTGACGTAGGTGCCGTTGAGGCTGCCCACGTCCCGTACGGTGAACTGGCCGCCGCGCCGGTAGAACTCCACGTGTCTTCTGGACACGGTCACATCGTCCAGGAAGATGTCGCTTTCCGGGTGGCGACCCGCCGTGGTGAGGTCGCTGTCGAGCAGAAACCTGCTGCCCGCGTTCGGGCCCCGCATGACCACCAGAAGAGCCGTTCCCGGGGGCAGCTGCTCGACCGCCGACCTGTCCGGCAAAAGCGCCTGCCCCGCCTCCGCCTCAAGCGCCTCGAGCGAAATCGTCGAGGTCGTGTCGGCTGCGACAGGCGCCGGAGCGCTCAGCGGCGAACCGCATCGTGAACAGAAACGGGCATCCTCGGGGTTGGCATGACCGCACTGCGTGCAGTAGACGCTGGGCATCGAACGGCTCGGCCTCTCTCACGACTTGCTCTATGACTAGCTCAAACTGCGAATGCCGCAACTTACGCTGATCAGGCACAAAGGTCAAGACCGCGCCTGGGCGCGGACTGACCAACGCTACAGCCAGCAGAGGTTCAAGGTCCATCCCGCCACACAGTGTTTGGTTGCGCTCGCCCCGCTCGCACGGCTAAAGCGCCCGCGCGCAGCTCCTCCCTTCGTCGTCCGGATGTTCCCCGCCGCGCCTCCGGCGCCGCGGCTCGGTTCCCCCGGGCGGCATGTCGTGCCGGAGGCGGGCCGTGAGCACGGCCCCGGTCGTCCGGAAGCTCGTCCCTCGCTTCCGCTCTCCCCAGTGCTCGCGTTCATCGCCGGTGAGGCGGGCCGGGGAGCCCTCGGGCCGATGTGGGGCGCCATGAGCACCCCTCGTCGCCCGGGGGCTTCCCCCCTACCGGGACGGGCGCGCCACGGCTCACGTGGGGCGTCAGCGGGTGCCGGCGGCCTGTTCCACGACGTGGGCCCAGCGCTCCAGGAGGGCCTGCGCGGTGTCCATGTCGTGGCCCTCGGCCCACAGGTGGGTCACGGCCTCGGCGGGGTCGGGCAGGACGAGGGCCCAGCTGCCGTCGTCCTCCACGATGCGGACGCCGTCGGTGGTGTCCAGCCGGTGCCCCTCGGCCGCCTCGACGACCGAGCGCATGACGGCCCCCTTGTGCGCCCAGGGCGTTGGAACGGTCCGCTTGAGCAGCTTGGCCTCGGGGATCCGCGCGTCGATCTGGCTGAGCGACAGCCGGGTGCGCGCGACCAGGCCGAGCAGGCGCAGGAACACCGCCAGCCCGTCCACGGTGGGCGCGAACTCCGGCACGATGAAACCGCCCTTCCCGTCGCCGGCGAAGATCGTGTCGGGGTGCCTGGCCGCCCGCGTCAGCGTGTCGAGGCTCGTGGCCGTCCAGTCGACCTGCACGCCGTGGAAGCGGCACACCATCTCCGCCACCCGGGTGGTCGTGACCGGCAGGGCCACCCGGCCGCCCCGGCGCTCGGCCGCCACCAGGTCGAGCACGACGAGCAGTGCCCGTTCCTCGCCGATGAGCTGGCCCATCTCGTCCACCAGCGAGATCCGCTCCCCCACCGGGTCGAACCGCACGCCGAAGGCGGCCCGCGACGAGGCCACCAGCTCCGCCAGGCGCTGCAGGTCGCGGCGGCGCTCGGCGAGGGTCTCGGTGGGCGAGGCGTCGTCGAGGCGGTTGTTCACGGTCAGCACGTCGACCCCGGCCCGGCCCAGCAGGCTCGGCAGCACGAGCGAGGAGGTGCCGCCCGCACAGTCGACCACGACCTTCATGCCGGTTTCCTTCACCCCGGACATGTCGATGCAGGCCAGCAGCTCCCGGGCGTAGGTGTCGACGGCGCGGGCCGGGAAGGTCAGCTCGGCGATCTCCCCGGGGAACGCGCGCCGGTACTCCTGGCGGGAGAAGACCCGCTCCAGCTTGCGCTGGGCCGCCTGGGACAGGTCGGCCCCCGTCTCGTCCATGAACAGGATGTCGACGCTCTGGGGGTCGCCGGCCGTGGTGCGCAGCGCGATGCCGCCGCGGACGTTCTCCCTGGAGGTGTTGAACCGGGCGACCGGCAGGGCGGCGGCCTCCAGGTCGACCACGTTGATCGCGCTGGAGTTCAGCGCGCTGATCACCGCACGCTTGAGCGCCCGGGCGGCGCGCGAGGCGTCGCGGGAGGTGACCACCGTGTCGCCCTTGCGCAGCGTCGTGGCGTACGCGCTGGCCAGCCGTACGCACAGCTCCGGGGTGATCTCGACGTTGACCAGCCCGGAGACCCCGCGGGGGCCGAACAGGCTGCGCTGGCCGCGCGATTCCCAGATGACGCTGGTGTTGACGACCGAGCCCGCCTCTATCGTCTTGAACGGGTAGATCTTCACGCCGGAGGAGACGTACGCCTCGGCCTCGATGACGCACTCGTCGCCGACGACGGCGTTCTCCTCGATCCTCGCGCCGGTCATGACGTCGGTGTTCTTGCCGATCACGCAGCCGCGCAGGTGGGCGGCCGGGCCGACGTAGACGTTGTCGTTGATCACCGCGCGGTGCAGGAACGCGCCCTCCTTGACGACGGCGTTGCTGCCGAGCACGGTGTACTCCCGCAGCTCGGCGCCGGCCTCGACCTTCGCGTAGTCACCGATGTAGAGGGGGCCCTTGAGCACGGCCTCGGGGTCCACCGAAGCGCCCTCGGCGGCCCACACGCCCGGGGCCAGTTCGAAGGCGTCGAAGTCGACCTTGACCTTGCCCTCCAGCACGTCGGCCTGGGCCTTCAGGTAGCTCTCGTGGGTGCCGACGTCCTCCCAGTAGCCGTCGGCCACGTAGCCGAACAGCCGGCAGCCCCGTTCGAGCAGCCGGGGGAAGACGTCGGACGACCAGTCCACCGGCCGGCCCGGGGCGATCTCGTCGAGGACCGACGGCTCCATGACGTAGATGCCGGTGTTGACCGTGTCGGAGAACACCTGGCCCCAGGTGGGCTTCTCCAGGAAGCGCTGGATGCGGCCGTTGTCGTCCACGATGATGATCCCGAACTCCAGCGGGTTGGGCACGCGCTTGAGCCCGATGGTGACCAACGCCCGGTTCTCGCGGTGGAAGCGGAGCATGTCGGTCAGGTCGATGTCGGTGAGCGCGTCGCCGGAGATCACCAGGAACCGGTCGTCGCGGAGCTTGTCGGCGGCGTTCTTCACGCTGCCCGCCGTCCCGAGGGGGATCTCCTCGGTGGCGTAATGGAGGGTCATGCCCAGTTCGTCGCCGTCGCCGAAGTAGTTGCGGATCAGTGCGGCCAGGAACTGCACGGTCACCACGGTCTCGGTGAACCCGTGCCGCTTCAGCAGCCGAAGCACGTGTTCCATGATCGGCCGGTTGATGATGGGGAGCAGGGGCTTGGGCTGATTGGCGGTCATCGGCCGCAGCCGTGTCCCCTCCCCGCCCGCCATGACGACGGCCTTCACCGCTCACCCCTTCGTTAGCTGGCGCACTTGTACGACATACAACACCCCCGCCCACCAATACAGACCAGTTCCCCAGATGGCGAAGGCCCATCCGAAGATCGCGGCAATCTCGGCGTACCATCCCTCGTGCGAGGCGAGGAACAGCAGCGGGAACGCGTACATCAGGGCCGCGGTGCCCGCCTTGCCGAGGAAGTGGACGGGCAGCGCCGGGCCGTACCCGTGCCGCCGCAGCAGGGGCGGGATCCACAGCATCAGCACGTCGCGCAGCGGCACCGCGAGCGCCAGCCACCAGGGGACGGCGCCCCGCAGGACCAGGCCGAGCAGGGTGGCGAGGATGTAGAGCCGGTCGGCGAGGGGGTCGATGAGCCGGCCCAGCCTGCTGATCTGGTTCCAGGCGCGGGCGAGCTTGCCGTCGAGCCAGTCGCTCAAGCCCGCGAGCGCCAGCAGCGCGATCGCCCACCCGTCGGCGTGGGGTCCCAGCACGAGCCAGAGGAAGACGGGGACGCCGAGCAGCCGCAGCGCGCTCAGCAGGTTGGGCACCGTCCAGATGCGGTCCTCGGCAGCGTTCACGCCCCAGACCCTACCTGCCGTCCCGCCCGCCGTTCCGGGCAGGAGTCACGGGGTTGAACCCGCCGTCGACCAAGCCGAACCGGTGTGCCATCACGGCCGCCTGGGTGCGGTTGCGCAGCCCCAGCTTCTCGATGAGCGCGGCCACGTGGCTCTTGACCGTGGTGACCCCCACGTGCAGCCGGTCGGCGATCTCGGCGTTGGACAGCCCGACCCCGACCAGGGTGAGCACCTGCGCCTCGCGCTCGGTGAGGCCGGGCGGGAGCGGCACCGTCTGCCGCTCGGCCGCCAGGGCCCGTTCGACGACGCGCCGCAGCACCGACGGCGCGAGCGGGGGCTCCCCCGTCGCGGCCCGCCGTACCGCGTCGACCATCCGTTCCGGCGGGTCGTCCTTGACCAGGAACCCGAGCGCGCCCGCGCCGAGCGCGGCGTAGAGGTTCTCGTCCTCGGAGAACGTGGTGAGCACGACGATCCGGGCGGACGGCTGGGCCGCGAGGATCCTGCGGGTGGCCTCCAGGCCGTCGACGCGCGGCATCCGCAGGTCCATCAGCACCACGTCGGGGCGGTGCCGCTCGGCCAGCCGTACGGCCTCGGCCCCGTCGGCGGCCTCCCCGCACACCTCCATGTCGCCGGCCGCCTCCAGCATCATCCGCACCCCCGCCCGCACCAGGGCCTGGTCGTCGGCCAGCACGACGCGGATCATGCGGGCCTCCCGGTGGCCCGGCACGCCGCGGTCCCGGCGGCCGCCTCGTCCTCGCCCGGGATCGGCAGCGTTGCGGTCAGCCGCCAGCCGCCGTCCTCGGCGGGGCCCGCGGTGACGTGCCCGCCGAGGGCCCGGGCCCGCGCCCGCATGCCCGCGATCCCCTGTCCGTGCGACGGCAGCGTCTCGGGGGGACGGGACGTGCCGGGGCCGTTGCGTACTTCCACCACGAGCGCGTCCGGGCGCAGCTGCACGCCGACCTCCGCACGGGCCCCCGGCCCCGCGTGTTTGAGCACGTTCGTCAGTCCCTCCTGGACGATCCTGGCCGCCGCCGCCCGCACCACCAGCGGGGCCCGTTCCGCCTCGTCCGGCAGGCGCAGGTCCACCCGCAGGCCGGCCGCCGACATCCGCGCCACGGCGTCGCGCAGCACGTCGCCGGGGTCGGCGAGCATGTCCGGGAGCAGCAGGTCCGGCCCCAGCGCCTCGCCGGGGTCGCGCAGCACGGCCAGCAGGCCGCGCAGGTCCTCCAGCACGCGGTGCCCGGTCTCCCTGATGTCGGCGAGCGCCTCGGCGGCCGGCCCGCTCGCCCCGGCGTACTGCGCGGCGCCGGCCCGCAGCACCATGGCCCCGACGTGGTGGGCCACGATGTCGTGGACCTCGCGGGCGATCCGCTCCCGCTCGGCGAGCCAGCCGGCTCTGGCCCGCTCCGCGGCGAGTTCGGCGGCGTGCCTGGCCTGGGCCTGCCGCGCACCCGCGTACCGGCCGATCGCCACGGGCGCGGTCACCATCGTCATCAGCGCCACCACCCGGAACGGCGTGATGTCGGCGGGGTCGTCGACGATCACGACCGCGGCGACCGAGCAGGTCAGGGCGTACGCCGCGGCGACCCACGGCCAGGTGGCGCGGATCGCGAACACGCCGAGGGCCACCAGGGCGAGCAGTTGCAGGCTGCTGCCGGTGCGCGGGGCGTACTGGTCGGCCGCGAGCAGGATGAGGCTCTCCAGCAGCAGCACCGCGCCGGGCAGGTGCCGTACGACGCCGAGCGCGAGCCCGGCGAGCATCACCCCGAGCGCGACCGCCCACACGGGCAGTCTGCCGTCGTGCCAGTACGGCCAGGTGGTGAGCACCGCCAGCGCCACCCCGCCGCCCGCGAGCAGCAGGTCGAGCAGCGGTGCCGGGTCCTCCTTGCGCCGTCCCTCCTGGCCGCGGAGGTAGTGGCCGATCAGCACCGGGACCGCGATCAGGCCCACGGCGTAGTACCAGGTGTTGATGGTGAGGGCGACGCCGGGGTCGACCAGGTTCACCATCGTGGCGGCGACGGCGAGCACCGCCGCGGGCGCGGTCCAGCCCCAGCCGCGCGACCTGGCCAGCACGCCCGCCGAGATCGGCAGCAGGATCTGCAGGGTGTTGACGGTGAACGCGCCGACCTGGTCGCAGACCACCAGCAGCGCCGCCAGGTGGACGGCGACGGGTCCGGGCCATCGGCGCAGCAGGCCCATCGGCAGCCCGGCCAGCAGCGCGAAACCCAGCCCCGCCCACATCGGAACGGGACCGGTCCAGGAACCGGCGTTGACCAGCACGTCGAGCCCGGTCCCGCACACCGCGAGGCCGACGTCGAGGAGCGTGCCGCGCGAGAGCCGCCCGAAGGGTTTGCCGGCGAGGAGGCGCTGGGCGGCGAACCGGCGCGTCGAGGGCCACCGCATGACGGGAACGTTACCGTCCGCCCGCGCGGTAGCCGGTCCTTCCGATGGAGGACGGCTTCTCCTCCTTCTGGCCGGTCCCCGCCCGCCGGCGGGCCGTACGCGGTGATCCGCCCGGCCGCATGATCGGCCCGTGCGGCGGACGGCCCGGGCGGTGCCGGGGCCATAACGTCGCGGCATGGCAGGAGAGACAGCGATCTTCTTCGGGGAGTTTCTGCGCTATCCGGCCGTGATCGGGGCGGTGGCGCCCAGCTCACGGTGGTTGTCCGAGGCGGTGTGCGTGCCCGTGCCGGAGCGCGGCGACCCCGTCGTGGTCGAGCTGGGCCCGGGCACCGGCCCCTTCACCGCCGAGATCCAGCGCCGCCTCGGGGGGCGGGGACGGCACCTGGCGGTCGAGATCAACCCCCGGCTCGCCGCTCATCTCGGCGACCGCTACCCGGGGGTCGAGCTCGTGGTCGACAGCGCCGAGCGACTGCCCGAACTGCTCGCCGCCCGGGGCGTGGCCGCCGCCGACGTGATCGTGAGCGGACTGCCCTGGGCGGCCTTTCCCCCCGCCCGCCAGGCGGACCTGCTGCGTGCCGTGGTCGCCTCGCTCGCGCCGGGCGGCGCGTTCACGACGTTCTCCTACGTCCACGCCCGCGCCCTGCCCGCGGCCCTGCGGTTCCGCCGGAAGCTGCGCGAGGCGTTCGAGGAGGTGGTGGCCGGGCGCACGGTGTGGCGGAACCTGCCGCCCGCCTTCGTCTACCACGCGCGCCGGCCGCGCCGGTGATCTCACCGTGATCTCGCGGCGAGCCGAACGACGTTCTACAGTGACGCCATGGACTTCACGCTGCCGGAGAGCGCGCAGGCGGTGCGGCAGGGTATCGCGGACATCTGCTCGCGGTACGACATGGACTACTGGCAGCGCTGCGAAGCGGAAAAGCGCTGGCCCGAGGAGGTCTGGGCCGAGCTCGCCAAAGGCGGCTGGCTCGGCCTTGCGGTGCCCGAGGAGTACGGCGGCGGCGGGCAGGGCCTGCTGGAGCTGGCCGTGGCCACCGAGACCCTGTCGGCCTCCGGCTCCGCCGGCGGTTCGGCGTTCATGTACGTGCTGACGCCGGGGTTCGGGGCGCTCACGCTCACCAGGCACGGCTCGGCCGAGCAGAAGGCCGAGCTGCTGCCGAAGCTCGCCAAGGGCGAGATCGAGACCTGCTTCGCGCTGACCGAGCCCGACGCCGGGTCGAACTCGCTGGCGATCTCGACCTTCGCCCGCAGGGACGGGGGCGACTTCGTCGTCAACGGCCGGAAGATCTGGATCACCGGGGTGCAGCGGGCCACCTGGATGCTGCTCGTCACCCGGACGATCCCGGCGGCGCAGGCCAAGCCGCGCACCGACGGGCTGACGGTGTTCCTGGTGAACGTGCCGGAGGCGGTGGCGGCCGGGCAGCTGTCCTACCGGCCGATCCCGAAGATGGGCGCGAACACCACGCCGTCCAACATGGTCTTCATCGACGACCTGCGGCTGCCCGCCTCCAGCGTCCTCGGCGAGGTGGACCGGGGGGTGAGCGTGCTGTGGGACGTGCTGAACCCCGAGCGGATCCTGCTGGCGGCCAGCGCGCTCGGCGGCGCCGAGGTGGCGCTGCGGGTGGGCGTGGACTACGCCAAGCAGCGGGAGGTCTTCGGCCGGCCCATCGGGGCCAACCAGGCCATCGCGTTCCCGCTGGCGCAGGTCAAGGCGAAGATCGAGCTGGCCAGGCTCATGCTGTACAAGGCGGCGTGGTCGTTCGACAACCGGCTGCCCTGCGGCACCGAGGCCAACATCGCCAAGCTGACGGCCTCGCAGGCCGCGTGGGAGGCCGCCGACGCGGCGTTCCAGACCCACGGCGGCATGGCGTACTCCCTGGAGTATCCCGTCGCGCGGCTGCTGGCGGACGCCAGGATCGGCCGGATCGCGCCGGTGCCCGAGGAGCTGCTGCTCAACTACCTGGCCACCCAGGTGCTCGGACTGCCCAGGAGCTTCTGACCGGCGGCGTGCCCGCACGGCCCGGAGCGGATGTCCGCACGGCCGGGGCGGGGTGTCCTCACGGCCCCGGCCGGAACCGGGGCGGGCGCTTTTCCCGCAGGGCGCGCACGCCCTCGGCGACGTCGGGACCGGTGAAGCCGAGGAACTCCATGGCCAGCGAGGCGTCGAACGTCGGCCCCGCCATGCGCAGCCAGTTGTTCAGGGCGTACTTGGTCATCCGGATCGCCTCGGCCGACCCGGCGGCCAGCCGCGTGGCGATCTCCAGCGCCTTGTCGTGGACCTGGTCGTCGTCGACGCACAGGCTCACCAGCCCCATCGCCTCCGCCTGCTCACCCGTGACCGGCTCGCACAGCAGGAGGTGATATTTGGCCTTCGCCATCCCGCAGAGCAACGGCCAGATGATCGCCGCGTGGTCGCCCGCCGCGACGCCGAGCCGGGTGTGGCCGTCGATGATCCGGGCCGTCCGCCCGGCCACCGAGATGTCGGCCAGCAGCGCGACGGCCAGGCCCGCGCCCACCGCCGGGCCCTGGATGGCCGAGACGATGGGTTTGGAGCAGTTCAGCACGTTGTAGACGATGTCGCGGGCCTCGGCGAAGACCTCCAGGCGCGTGGCGTGGTCGCGGGTCATCTCCTCGATCATCGACAGGTCGCCGCCGGCGGAGAACGTCTCGCCCTCCCCGCGCACGATCACCGCCCTGACCTCGTCGTCGCGGTCCACGTCGCGCCAGACCTCGGCCAGCTCGCGGTGGCCGGTGCGGTCCACCGCGTTGCGCCGGGACGGCTCGCTGATCACGACGCGCAGGACGCCGTCGGCCGCCCAATCGACCTTCAGCTTCTCGTATCCCCTCACGGCGTGGCTCCCAGCGCGTCCCTGAGCCGGGCGGCGAGGTAGTCCCTGCCCTCCAGCGCCTGGCCGAAGAACCCGGGCAGGCCGAGGAAGCCGTGCACGGCGCCCTCGTAGCGCCGGTGCTCCACCGGGACGCCGGCCTTGGCGAGCTCCCGCGCGTACGCCTCGCCCTCGTCGCACAGCGGGTCGCACTCCGCCGTGATCACCGTGGCGGGCGCGAGGCCCGACTTGTCGGGCAGGTGGATCGGGGCGAGCCGCGGGTCGCGGCGGTCGGCGTCCACGGCGTACTGCTGGATGAACCACCTCATCTCCGCCGCGTCCAGCCCGAAGCCCTTGCCGTACGCCCGGTAGCTGGGCGTGTCGGTCGCGACGTCGGCGATCGGGTAGATCAGCGCCTGGTGGGCGAGGCGGAGCCCCGCGTCCCTGGCCAGCCAGGCGGCCACCGCCGCGAGGTTGCCCCCGGCGCTGTCGCCGGCGACCGCGACCCTGCGCGCGTCCGCTCCGTAGAACGCGGGGCGGGCGTGGACGTCGCGGACCACCCCGAAGGCGTCGTCGGCGGCCGCGGGGAAGGGGTGCTCGGGCGCGAGGCGGTAGTCCACCGAGACGACGACCGCCCCGGTGCGGTGCGCGAGATCCCGGGCGAGGGCGTCGGTGCGCTCGACGCTGCCGAAGACCCAGCCGCCGCCGTGGAAATAGATGAGCACCGGCAGCGGATGCTCGCCCGGCTCGGGGTGGTAGATCCTGACCGGCACCCCGGCGGCCGTCTCGTCCCTGATCACCGGCAGGTCGATCTTCGGGCCGCGCTGCTCGGCCATCCCGTCCAGCCGCCGCAGCGCGACGATGTCCTCGAGGGTGAGGGAGGCGAGTTCCTCGCCGGGATCCGGGGGAAGACGCTTGAGGTAGGCCTCCGCCTGGGGATGCAACGCCATGCCCCGCACAGTAACAGCGCCCACCGACAGGAAATCGGATCGGCTCGGCGAGGGTCCGCGGACGGCGGCGACCGGCGGCGGCAGCGAGCGCGACACCGATCCCCGGGCAACCGGCCGCGCCGTGCCCGGCCGGGTCGACCGCGCACTGTGGCCGCCCGAGCCGGCCGCGCGCCGTGCCCGGCCGGGTCGGCCGCCGCCTCACACGTCGGCAGCGCGCCGTGCCCGCCCGGGCCCGAGCCGACCGCCTCACGGGCCGACCACGCCGTGCCCAGCCGGGCCGACCGCGTGCCGTGCCCGCCCGACCAGCCGCGCCTGTCCACCCGGGGTCGGCCGCCGCCTCATGTGCCCCGGCTCCCGCCTTGGACGGCACCACTACCCTTCCTCGGGCGGTGCCGCGGTCCGCCGGGAGACGGTCCGTACGGGTCAGCGGCGGGCCGCGTCCACCAGGGCCTCGACGAGGCGGTTGTCCGGGCCGCGTTCGGGGTGCCACTGGACGCCCACCGCGAAGCGATGCCCCTGAAGCTCGACGGCCTCGACGATCTGGTCGTCCGCCCAGGCCACCGCCATCAGGCCGGTGCCGAGCCGGCGGATGGCCCGGCGGTGCGCGCCCGTCTCCGCGCGGTCGCCCACGGCCTTGCCGACCTTGCTCGACACGCTGACCGCGACCGCGTGCGCGGCCGCCTCGTGGCGGTCGTGGCCGAGGGACTCCCGCAGGGAGGTGATCAGCGTGCCGCCCAGGGCGACGTTGAGCACGTGCATGCCGCGCGAGATGGCCAGCAGCGGCACGTCCGCCTCCACCGCCGCCTGCGCCAGGGCCGTCTCGAAGCGGTCGCGGTGCGGCTGCGGCCCGCCGAACCCGTCGTCCGGCTCCTCCGCCGCGACCTCGCCGTACAGCGCGGGGTCGACGTCGGCGCCCCCGGCGAGGACGACCGCGTCCAGGCGGCGCACGTAGTCTCCGGCGGAGACCGGGCTCAGCGGCGGCAGCAGGACGGGCGCGCCGCCCGCCTTCTCCACCGCGCGGGCGTACGCCTGGGGCGAGATCGCAGCCTCGCGGACCCACGTACCCCAGCGCGCGGCCTCAAGGTAGGTGGTGATGCCGACGATGGGACGCGCCATGGCCATCTCCTGAGAGGTATGCGAGCAGGCAGGCCCATCATGGCGCAGATCATTTCCCTTTTGTCAATTTCCTCACGAGTCTCCGGAGTCACTCAGGCAACATCACGAAAAATAACGAAGTATTCACAGCCGGTTGCCTTACGGCGAATCGGTTGTGACGCCCCGAAGCGAGTGGAACACTCTCTGTCGAGCGATCGGCCGGTGCCGGGGCCGGCGGCGCTCGTCACCCGGAGCCGTCAGGGAGGTGGAACGACAGACCGGAGCACGTTTCCGGTCTCAAGGGTGGGACACAACCGATGCCGCTTAATCCGCGCCTCATCAAGGAGAGCTTCTCGGCCGTCGAACCCGTCGCCGGGAAGGTCGCGGGATACTTCTACGGACGACTGTTCGTGCAGCACCCACAGCTACGGGCGTTGTACCCGCCGAGCATGGAGGCGCATCGCGACCGGATGTCCGACGTGCTCACGAGGCTCGTCTGGATGCTCGACAGCCCCGAGGAGCTGACGTCCTATCTCGCGCAGCTCGGGCGCGACCATCGCAAGTACGGGGTATCCCCGGAGCACTACGCCGCCGTGGGGGACGCCCTTCTCGCAACCATCAGGAATTTCGCCGCCGAGGTCTGGACCGACGAGGTCGAGGCCGCCTGGACCGAGGCGTACGCGATGGCGGCGAAGATCATGACGGACGCCGCCGCCGCGGAGACGACACCGCCCTGGTGGCTGGCGGAGGTGATCGGCCATGAGCCGCGCACCCGGGACATCGCGGTGCTCACGCTGCGGCCCTCGCAGCGCATGGACTTCGCCCCCGGGCAGTACATCACCGTCCAGACGGCCAGGTGGCCGCGCGTGTGGCGGCGGTTCTCGATCGCCAACGCCCCCCGCGCCGACGGCACGCTGCGACTGCACGTGCGCGCCGTGCCGGGCGGCTGGGTGAGCACGGCGCTGGTCCGCCACACCCGTGTCGGCGACCAGCTCCTGCTGGGCCCGCCGGAGGGCACGATGACGCCGCCCGAGTCCGGCCGCGACATCCTCTGCGTCGCCGGAGGCACCGGCCTGGCGCCGCTCAAGGCCGTCGTCGAGCACGTCATCGCCTCCGGCGAGCGGCCGAACATCCACCTGCTGTTCGGCGTCCGGCACGCGCACGACCTGTACGACATGCCCGACCTGGCGCGGATGGAGGCCGCCTACCCGTGGCTGCGGGTCGTGCCGGTGGTCTCCGACGACCCCGCGTACGAGGGGCTGCGCGGCCTGCTCCCCGACGTGGTCGAGCAGTTCCACTCGTGGGCCGACCACGAGGCGTACGTCTGCGGCCCGCCCGCGATGGTGGACGAGACCGTACGGCGCCTGCGGTCCGCGGGGGTGCCGCTCTCGCTGATCCACCGCGACCCGGTACCCGACGACGCGAGCCACGGCGACTCAAGCCGCGGCGGCCGGAGACATGGCGAAGCAACCCACGGCGGCCGGCCGGACGAGGGAACGGGCCACGGTGACCGGCCGGACGAGGGAGCGAGCCACGGCGGCCGGACGGACGACGACGCCATCCACGGCGACCCGCGACGCGGCGAGATGGTGCGGAGCGGGGCTTGACCGGAACGGCACGCGAGGGCGAGGGTTTCCTGACAGAATTCGAATCGAAAACATGATCGAAATCAATACAGGGAGGACATATGACCACGCTCCTCGCGATCGGTACTCGCAAAGGGCTGTTCCTCGCCCGTTCCCGGGACGGCGGCTCGTTCGAGGTCGAGCCCGTACGCTTCTCCACGATCGCGATCCACTCGGTGGCGATCGACACCCGCGGCAGCACGCCCCGCCTCCTCGCCGGCATCGAGTACGGCCACTTCGGCCCTTCGGTGCTGTGGTCCGACGACCTCGGCGAGACCTGGGAGGAGGCCAAGGCTCCGCCGGTCGCCTTCCCCGAGCGCACCGGGGCCGCGCTGGCCCGGGTGTGGCAGCTCCAGCCGTCGGCCGCCGAGCCGGACGTGGTCTGGGCCGGCGTCGAGCCCGCGGCGCTGTTCCGGTCGGAGGACCGCGGGGCCACCTACACCCTGGTCGACGGCCTCTGGGACCACCCCACCAGGCCCCAGTGGCAGACCGGGGGCGGCGGCCTGTGCCTCCACACGGTCATCCCGCACCCCACCGATCCGCGGCGCATCGGGATCGCCGCCTCCGCCGTCGGGTTCTTCCGCAGCGACGACGCCGGGGCCACCTGGCGGCCGTCCAACAAGAACATCCGCGCGCCCTTCCTTCCGGAGGGTGCGCAGTATCCCGAGTTCGGCCAGTGCGTGCACAAGGTCGCACAGCATCCCGCCATGCCGGAGCGGCTCTACCTGCAGCACCACTTCGGGGTCTACCGGTCCGACGACTTCGGCGACTCCTGGACCGAGATCGGGTCGGGCCTGCCCTCCGACTTCGGGTTCCCGATCGCGGTGGACGCGGACGACCCCGACAGGCTGTACGTCTTCCCGCTGCACGGCGACATCGACAGGACGCCGCTCGGTTACCGATACCGGGTGTTCCGCAGCGACGACGCCGGGGCCACCTGGCGCGGCCTGTCCGACGGGCTGCCCGAGGGCCCGGTGCACGCCTCGGTGCTCAGGGACGCGATGTCCGCCGGGCCGGCCGGGGTGTTCTTCGGCACCCGGGACGGCGAGGTGTACGGCTCGGCCGACGCGGGCGAGAGCTGGTCGCTGATCGCCCGCCATCTGCCCGACGTGCTGTGCGTGCGGGCCGCCGTCCTCTGACCGCCGCCGTCCCGTGAGCGCCGTCGTCCTATGACCGCCGTGGGGGGGGGGGGGGGGGGGGGGGGGCGCCGCCGCCCCCCCCGCCCCCCCCCGCCGGCCGCCC
>JADGHC010000546.1 GCA_019689655.1 Microbispora sp. | reverse complement strand
GCGCAGTCCCGTTCCCAGGAGCGGTCCCGTCCATAGGAGTTGCCCCGCCCACGGGAGCGGCCCGGTCCGCAGGAAGGGCCCCTTCCGCAGTCCCGCCCACGGGAGCAGTCCTGCCCACGGGAGCAGTCCTGCCCACGGGAGCAGTTCCGCCCATGGGAGCGGTCCGGTCCGTGGGAGGAGCGGGCTCGGCCGTCCGCGGGGATTCACCGTGCTGGCCGTCGCCGGCGCGCGGCGCTCTTCCGCGCGGCCTCCTTCGGGGCGCGGCCGGTTCGACGCGGCGTGCCGTACGCACCTCGACTTCGTAGCGGCTGCGGCCCCGCCACCAGCGGCGGCGCAGCGCGCCTTCCACCTCGACCAGATCGTCGAGCTGCCAGCCGGCCAGCATGTCGCGCACGCCGTCATCGAACGTCGCGCACTCGATCGCGTCGGACCGGTGGCGTCCGGAGCGGCCTCCGGGCCTGCGGACAGCCAGACGCCACTGCGTCAGCAGTGCTCCGCTCGGCAGTTCGCGATGCGCCGGCTCCATGGACAACCGCCCGGCCAGCACCACCTCGTTGCGGTGCATGTGATCTCCTCTCCGTCGTGGAGATCACTGTGCGTGACGTGGTTGGGCCGGCGATGCGCTGAATGCCATTCTGTGAATACAGGTTCTAGTTTCAGGAGTGGGCTGTGGACAACGTGACTCCACTCGGCGGCGACGTCTACGAGATCGACACGCGGATGGCGGGTTATTCGGGCATCACCGCGGGTTATCTGATCCTCGGCGACCGCCCTTGCCTGGTCGAGACGGGCACCTCGACCTCGGCTCCCGTGGTCAGGGACGCCCTGTCCTCCCTGGGGGTGGGGCCGGATGATCTCGCGACCGTCGTGGTCACCCACATTCACCTCGATCACGCCGGCGGCGTGGGGGACATCGCGAAGTACTATCCGTCCGCCGAGATCGTCGTACACGAGAAGGGCGCCCGGCATCTCGCCGACCCGTCCCGGCTCATGGCCAGCGCCAGGATGGTGTGGGGCGACAAGCTCGACGTGCTGTTCGGCACTCTCGCGCCCACCGACGCGGCCCGCATCAGAGCCCTGGGCGACACCGGGTCGATCGACCTGGGCAACGGCCGTACCCTGGCGAGTCACTACTCCCCCGGCCATGCCAAACACCACGTGGGTCTGCTCGACTCGCTCACGGGCGACCTGTACGTGGGCGACGCCGCGGGGGTGTATCTGCCGGAGACCGGAGATCTGCGGCCCGCCACACCGCCGCCGGACTTCGACCTCGACGTCGCCCTCGGCTCGATCGCGCTGTTCCAGGCCCTCAAGCCGCAGCGGCTGCTGTTCAGCCACTACGGACCGGTGGAGGACGTGTCCTCCACGCTCGAACGCTCGGCCGAGGAGCTGCGGATCTGGGTGGACTTGACCAAGAAGGCCAGGGCCGAGGGGCTCGACCTCGATCACGCCGTCGCCATGGTCCGTGAGCGGACGCGGGAGCGGTACGCCGCGCTACGTGCCGACGATGCCACCGCCGAGCAGTTCGAGCTGCTGAGCGGCGCGCCGTCGAACGTCGCGGGGATCATGCACTGGCTGGACCGCACCCCGCGCTGACCACCATGTCCCGGGAGCTGCCCGGGTCCGCTATCGGGCCCCGGCGAGCCCGCCTTCTCCCGGGCAAAAAGAAACGGGCGCCGCGGTGGCGGCGCCCGTAAGGGACGTCAGGGCCGTCGCTCCACCCGATCCTCGGAAACCTCCGAGTCGTCGAGTACGTCGCCGAAGTCCGGCTCGATGAACGCGGGACCGTAGGACGGTGCGCCCGTTTTCCCCGGAGGTGGCTGCGTCTCATCGGCGTCGGGCGTCTTCCCTCCGGCCGGCGCCGGTGGTACGTCCGGAGCCTCGGGTCCCGGCGCTTGGAAGGCCGGGGGCGCCAGGGCCGCCCGGACATCGTCGCCCGACGGGCCCTTGTCCGCCGGTTCGCCGCGCGGGGAGCTTTCCTCGGAGAGGTCGCCGTCCGGGAGGCCGCCGGGGGTGTGGTCCGTCTCGTCCTTCTCCTCGGCCTCGACCGCCTCCCGAACGTCCTCGTCGCCGGCCCTCTCCTCACCGGTCTTCTCCTCAGACGACTCCTCGTCGCCGGGAAGGTCGCCCTGGAGATCGTCCGGGAGATCGCCGTTATCGCCACCGGACTCGTCGAAGTCCTCCTCGAGGTCCTCGATGAGTCCGCCGGTCAGCTCCGCGTAGCGTAGGGCCGCGTCGGTCTCGCCGTCCTCGTCGAACGCCATCGCGCGGGCGAACCAGTCGGTCGCCGCCTCCTCGTGGCCCGCGTCTGCCAGGGCATCGGCGTACGCGAAGGCCAGCCGCGCCGACCACGGCTTCGGCTCGGGGTCACGCAGCTCCGGAACCCGCTGCAGCGTGATCACGGCGGCCTCGTGCTGGCCGAGGTCACGACGGGCCCCGGACTCCACGATGGCCAGCTCGATCCTGCCCATGCGGTTCAGCCGCCCGGCCTCGGGCGACCGGACGAGGTCGAGCGCCCGCTCGGGCCGTCCGAGCCCACGCTCGCAGTCCGCCATGATCGGCAGGTATTCGTCCGAGCCGGTGATCCGCCTGGCGGCGCGAAGATCGCCCAGCGCCTCGGCGTACTGACCCGCGTGGTAGGCGGCGATGCCGGTCGCCTCGCGGACCACACCGATCCTGCCGGCGAAACGGCGGGCCACCTTGGCGTGCGCGTACGCCTTCTCCGGGTCCTCCGCACTCAGTGCCCGGGCCGCCGCCACGAGGTGGCGAGCCACGAGATCCGCCAGGTCTCCGGGCAACGAGCGAAGCTCCGCACGCACCTCACGGTCCAGTTCGTCCGGAGAGATGCCGGGGTCCAGCGGAGGGAGCTCCTCGCGCTTCTTCGGCCTGCTCGTCTCGTCGTCCGGCCTGCCGTAGCGGGCACGGGTGCCGCCCCGCTCGTCACGGCTGAACGGACGTGCCGCGCCGCGGTCCCTGCCGAAGGGGCGGGCACCACGGTCGCCGCCGGGCTGGCGCCGCGACCGGTCGCCGGAACCGCCGGGCCCGCGCCCGCGGAAGGTCCGGGCCCCCTCCGCGCGATCGCGATCGAAACGCCTGTCGTCGCGATCACGGAAGGACCCGCCGGGCCTGTCCGCCGGCGTACGGCGTGGCTTGTCGCGGAAGGAGTCACGATCGTCGTACGGGCGCCGGGGCCGGTCCGGCCGTTCGTACCACCTCGCGCCCCTGTCGTCGCGGCCGTAGCCGCGCTCTTGGTCGGTACGCCGCGGCGGACGGCCGCCGAACCCGTCGCGATCATCACGCTCGTATCGGGGATTCTCGTATCGGGGATTGAAGGAGCGACCCTCCCTGCCCCGGCTGTCGTCGCGCTCGCGGAAGCCGTAACGTCCGCCGAAGCCGCCGCCCTGACGCTGCGGGCGGTCACCGTACGGCCGGCCGCCACGCTCGCCGGAGCGGAAGGGGCGCGCGCCCCGCTCGTCGCGATCACGGGAGCCGGACCGTCCCCCGGACGGCCTGCCCTGGTCGCGGTAGCCGCGCCTGTCGGATTGGAACGGGCGCTCACCGCGCTCACCGCGGTCGTTCCGGAAGCCTTCTCGCCGCTCTGTATAACGACCGCCGAAGCCGCCGCTTCCTCCCTTACCGCGAGATCCGCCGGCGCGTTCGGCCCGGTTTCTGCTCTCTTCGCGGTTGTCGTCGCCACGGCCCGCGCCGTCGCGCCCGTCTTCTCTGTTCACTTCTGTCCTCTGTTGCTTGCTCACCACGTCCGGTTCGCCGGACGCAGGGCTCCGTCTTCCCGCTGTCCTGACTGTTGGGGGTCCGCCCCTCGCCCGATGAGTCGCAGGGAAGACATGGTGTTTTCGCCGCGGGTCCGCGTGGGATCACGTCCGCCGCAGTCTTCGCCTCGGGTCCGACGCGACGAAGGCCACCCGTGGTGGGGTGGCCCGGCTATGCCAGCCTAGCGCGCCATCACCACCACCCGGGCCTCGATCGAGGCTGAAGCGTCGCCGGCCCGAGCCCGCCCAATGACCTCACAATCCCCCATAAACGCGGAAGGGCCACCCCGCAATCGGGATGGCCCCACCACTGAAGAATGTCCGGCGGCGACCTACTCTCCCACACCGTCCCCGATGCAGTACCATCGGCGCTGGCAGGCTTAACTTCCGGGTTCGGAATGTAACCGGGTGT